>CAYMLA010000147.1:0-6668 GCA_964390785.1 uncultured Bdellovibrionales bacterium
CCAGCTAAGAAATATCTAAACAGCTAATGTCTCATTTCTTTCGTTACGGACTATACTATGTCGCTTCCTCCTCTCACGCGCTTTGAAAAAAAACGAATTCAACAAACCGCTAGACTCTAAACAAAGTTCACGATATCTTGAGAAAATGAAGAAATTTGAATTAAGAAAACAATTCACCATTGAAGCCGCTCGATATCTCCCTCATTTAAACGAAAACCATCCCTGTAAACAAATGCACGGACACAGCTTTAAAATCATCTTAGTTTTAGTTGGAGAGCTGAAACCACACACTGAATGGGTCATGGACTATCATGATATTAATCAAATTGTTAACCCAATCTTAAAAACCCTTGATCATCATGTTCTCAATCAAGTCGAGGGGCTTGAAAACCCTACAACTGAAAAATTAACACAATGGATTTACAATCAAGTCAAATCAAAGCTTTCCTGTTTGACTCAGGTTATTGTCTCTGAAACATCAGATACACAATGTCGATATCCTCTCAATTAAGGATTTTTTATGAAACAAAAACAGCTTTATCGACTGGCTCATTTATTAGGAACTCAAACACACTACGTCAATTATAAAAAAACCATTACAAAAGTAAATGATGAAATCCTATTAGCTATTTGTCAAAGCTTGATAGAAACGTCCCTAAAAAATGAAACAGACATCGCTCAAGCCATTCACAGCATCCAAAATGAATTTCATCACAAATGGATTGATGATGTTTGTGTGGTTTGGCAAAGTCTTCCTCAAATAAGCATTAATATCACTAAAAAACTTTATGATTCCCCGATTGAGTTAACAATAACAACCCTCGATCAAAAAATTCAATTTGAAAAAAAAATACATCCTTCATCCTGCTCAATAAAAATCAAAACAGATAAAAATGGCCAATCCTATTCAAAGGTAACAGTCCCTCTTGATCGTTCTATTCCCATTGGGTATTATCAATTAGTTTTAAAAATTAAATCAGAAGTTCAAACGAGCTTTTTAATTTTTTCTCCCAATTATAACTACTCCCCTTCATCTTCACCCAATAACCAATGGGGTCTATTTGCTCCAGCCTATGCCCTTCATGATGAAAACTCTTGGGGAATTGGAAGTTATCGCGAACTTTACGACTTTCATCAAATGATCCACACTCAACAAGGCCCTCATTTTCTTGGTCTTCTCCCTCTTAATTCAACTTACCTTGAAAATGACCCCATCGAGTTTAGCCCTTATTCTCCCATTTCTCGATTGTTCTGGAACGAACTTTATCTTGATATCCCTGAAATCCTTTCTTCCCTATCTTCTCCTCACCTCATCCAATTAACTGAAACTGCCATTTTTAAAGAACGATTAAACCAGCTCAATCAGCAATCACTTGTTGATTACAAAACTGTTTTTAAAATTAAAAAACAACTTTTAATGGATGCAACTCTTTCTTATTTTCGAGATAAAGAACAGACGCCCCAATTATTAGAAAATATATTTAGTCACTATCCGCATTTAAAAAATTATGCTCTTTTTCGTGCAACACAATACAAAAAAGGAATTTCTTGGAAAAACTGGAACGAGCGTTTAAATTTAGGCCAAATTGAAACCCACGATTATTCACAAAATGAATTTTTATATCATGTTTTTTGTCAATGGCAGTCGTTTAAACAGATTCATCATCTTAAAAAAACTTTAAATTCAAATGAGAGCGAACTTTACTTGGACTTTCCCATTGGAGTCCACCCCGATGGTTATGATGTCTGGCTTAATCAAAACGAATTTGTTTTGGACACCTCTTTTGGAGCTCCACCTGATCCTTGTTTTATCAGTGGACAAAACTGGACATTCCATCCCCCACACCCTAAAAAACAACGCCAATCAGGCTATGAACTTCTCCGAACAACCCTTAATCATCAAATGAAATTTGCAGACAAACTTCGAATTGATCATATTCTCGGATATCATCGGCTGTTTTGGATACCCAAAGGCGCAGACTCTCAATCGGGGACTTACGTTAAGTATCCCGCTGAGGAGCTTTATGCCATTACATTAATTGAATCTCATCTTAATCAATGCACCATCATTGGAGAAAACCTTGGCCTTGTTCCCCAGTATATAAATAAAAACCTTAAAAAATATCATCTTCTTGGAATGCACGTTCTCCAATATGCTCTGCCAGAAAATGCTGAACAAAACATTCCCGAACCCGAAGCGGATTGCCTTGCCTGCATAAACACACACGATGCCCCACCATTCCAAGCATTTTTAAACCATTTTGATATTAAAATGCAAATGCAATTAAAATGGATTAACTCTGACGAAAAAAACAAAAGCATCGAACAAAGAAAGCAATCCCTTTCTTTTTTAAGAAAAAAACTTTCCGAACAATTTAAGTCTTCAAAAAATGAAAAACAACAAGACCAAACAAGGGAGTTTATGCAACAAGCCTATCAATTTTTGCTCTCATCTCATGCACAGCTTGTCATGATTAATACAGAAGACCTTTGGCTTGAAGATCAATTTCAAAACTTTCCAGGAACAAGCAATGAGCATCCGAATTGGCAAAAAAAATTCAAATTGAATCTTTCTGAAATCAGCCAATTTTTAAGCACACAATCATTCAAACTCAACCGCAAACAATAACCAAATAACCTCTCAGTATAAAGAAATAATTTTATCGGCAACTTTAATTCCATCACACGCACTGCTTGTAATTCCCCCTGCATATCCCGAACCTTCTCCACAAGGATAGAGTCCTGAATGACTCAAGCTTTCTAAGGTGTCTTTATGACGTGTAATTCGAATTGGGCAAGAGGTTCTTGTCTCAACTCCAAAAACTTGTGCTGAATCGGAAATAAATCCTTTCATTTTTTTATCAAACTGTTCGATTCCCTCACAAAGTTGTTTATAAAGAGACAATGAAAAAAGTTGATCCAATCGAGCGGGCAATGCACCAGATAGACTTGAATGAACATTAATTTGATCGTCTTTCTTTTGTAAAAAAGCAATCAATTTTTGTGCTGGAAGTTCTTTTGTTCCCCCTTGGGCTTTTATGAGTTCAAAAGCTTTTTTTTCTAAATTTTTTCGAAACTCGAGTCCTGAAAAAACATTTTTAGAAAATTCCTTTTCATGAGAAACGGTCACAACAATTGCTGAATTAGCAAATTTTGAATTGCGAAGATAATTACTCATTCCATTAGAAACAACTTGATTTTTCTGTGTCGCAGAAGAAACAATAAAACCGCCCGGACACATGCAAAAAGTGTACACTCCAAAATTTTGTTTTTTATTATGATGAGTAAGACGATAAGTCGCCGATTGAAGTGCGGGATGACCAGCCCATTGTCGATACTGTATTTTATCAATGATGGCTTGAGAATGTTCAATTCGAAGTCCAAGAGCAAAATCTTTACCCTCAAGATAAACATTTTTTTGTTGGAGCAAATCAAAAATATCTTCTGCAGAATGACCTGTTGCTAAAATAATGTGTGAAGAATAAAATTGACGACCATCGCTTAACTGAACTCCTTCAACACGATTGTTGTTATTTATAATTAAATCGTCAACTTTGCTATTGAAATATATTTCACACCCTTTTTTTAGTAAAAATTGTCGCAACGGTGGAATTAATCGTCGAATTCGATCGGAACCAATATGAGGGTTACTCAAATATTCAATTTCTTTCGGAGCACCAAACTGAACCAAACGATTCATAACATAGGCAATGTGTTCAGACTTAATTCGTGTGATTAGTTTTCCATCAGAGTAAAGCCCTGCGCCCCCTTCTCCAAAGCAAACATTATCATTAAGATCAAGATCCCCATATCGCCAAAATCGATTGATTTTAAGAATTCGTTTTTCTACAGGAGAACCTCGTTCAATTAATAGGCATTGAACACCTCGTTCAACAAAACGAAGAGCTGCAAATAAACCAGCAGGACCGGTGCCAACAATAATTGGTTTTTCAATTTTTTTAGTGATCGGCTCAAGTCGAAAAGACTTTTCCGGTAAGTCCTGATGATTTTCTGTAAATTCAATCGTATAAAGAAAATGAGGCGGATGAAATCGCCTTGCATCAATTGTTTTTTTTAAAATTCGAAATTGATTATAAGACGGATATAAAACTTTTAGTTTTTCTTCTAAAGTTTCATCAAGTTCAATTTTTAAATTTTCAATTTTTCTCATTTTATTAAAACCTATTCCCAACCTCGACTTAGTGGCTGCTGCAAGTGAGCTGTTTTACAGAGGCCACTCACTCACAAGCTATAAAGGTTTAGGTTGAGGAATATTTTCTATTTCTCCGTGAAAAACAACAAGCAAAACTTGATAACCTATTTGTGTTCGTATTGAACCATCATTTTCGTATTGAAATTGACCAACAAAATTATAATTGCCTCTAACAACATATGGATTTTTAGAGTCACCTGTTTCATAAAATACCGGAACAAGGCCTTTCATCTTATTTTTTGAATCATGAATATAGTCAAATAGAAGTCGACTATTTCGCTGATGCATACGAACACATCCATGAGAAGCCACTCGTCCCAAACGAGGATAATTATTTTGAGGGGTACCATGAAGAGCGATCCCCGAGCGTCGACCTGATCGATAATAAAGATCGATAAACAATGAATCAATCATTCCTGCAATTTGGTGCCCTCTTAAATGACGATCCTGATGCAGATTAAAAAATCCAGGAAGTGTAGAAATACCATTATCATAACCTGCCATCCCCGTCGAAACAAGCCAACTAAATTGCGGAGATTCATTTCTATTCTCCCAATACAGTTGATCCCATAACAAAAGATCAAATTGGTTTTCTACTGAATCGTAAGAGTATACTGTCATCGTTTGAGCCGAATTCCCCATGGGGGCAGCATCAATAAAAATCACCATTTTATAAAACTGCAATAACTCTGGAGTCAAACGATTCATCGTCGCAGATAAGCTATAATCAATTCCAGTTTCAGAGATTTCATGATAGAGATTCAAAAAATCGCTTTGTTCATCTATTCGTAAATCAAAGTCCCAATCAGAAGAATAAACAGTTGGAATAAATTCAATAAAAGGTGAAAATTGAGATTCATTTTGAGCAAACCCAAACGACATTGAAACAATAAAAAACACACAAGAATAAATAATTATCTTCATCATCCCCCCCCTAAAATTTAATTCTTAGATGCTACTTACAAAACAAACAGCTACTACATAGTAACTGCTGCAAAACAGCCATCTCCATAACTGTCTTAAAATAATTAAAAACACAATTTGGCAAGACTTCTGATCGGAAATAACAATTTGAAGAGATTACAATTGAAAAGAATACATCCATCCGATGATTGAGAGGTCATTTTTCAACAACCTCTTATTTAGTGGCTGTTGCGAAACAGCCACTTTTCTTATCTCACAACAAGCACTATTTAAGATCAAGCTTCTCATGTTCTGGAACTTGAAAAGCACTTTCAAGTCTTTTTTGAACATACTTTTTTTTCTTTGCATAAAGCTTTCTATTTAATTCTCGTTTGATTTTGTCACGCTCTACTTTTTTTAGATGCTTTTGATACAATTCCTCTTGTTTTTTAGGATCTTGTTTTTTTCGATTTTCAAGAAATGCTTGTCGTGATTTATCATAAGCTCGATTTTCTTTTTTTCGTTTTTTCTGGTGAGCCTCAACCCCTCCCCTTCTTTGCTCATCAAAATCATTCATCATTTCTTGATGCAAATAGTAACTAACAGCCCGCTTTTCATATTCTGCTAATTTTTTATCTACTTCTATTTTCCATTGACGCTTTTGCTTTTCAGTTATATCGAGTTCTTTAAGTTCAAATGCCTCATCAGAAAAACTCATTAAACTCCCAAAAAGCCCCATTAACATGATCCAAATTATCAATAAAAACTTTTTAAATCGGCCACTTAAAAACACGCTTTGATCTCCCTAAATTTTTAATCTCTTGACTTAACTCTTCAAACACTGATAATTCTTTTACTAAATAGTGGCTGCCGCAAATCAGTTGACTATCATGCTACAGCCTGTGGCTGCTGCAAAATAGTCAAATTTGAGGTGCGCGAGTTCAAATCGAACGAGGCATATAGTTTATTATAATCTAACTTATTCATTGAAAGGAACCGACTAATGGATAGTTTAATTCAACTTGGTGTATTTGCAGCAGAAGTTCTTCTGATTGTTATTGCAATCATTGTTATTTTAGTCGTTTTTTTTGGCCTCCTTATAAAAAACCAACATAAACCTGAACTTGAAGTTGAAGATTTAAACAAGACTTTTGAATCTATGGCTGAGTTGATCAAATCTCATACATTAGATAAAAAAAATCTTAAAAAACTCAATAAAGACAAAAAGAAAGAAAAGAAAAAAGACAGAAAGAAATTAGAACTGGATCTTAAAAATAAAACTTTTGTCGTAAAATTTTCTGGCGACATTAAAGCATCTGCTGTTTCTTCTTTAAGAGAAGAGATTTCTGCCATATTAGGCGTCGCAAAAGAAAATGATGAGGTCGTTGTCTGCGTAGAAAGCCAAGGAGGAATGGTACACTCTTATGGGCTTGCAGCCTCACAACTTCAAAGAATCAAAGAGCATAAAATTCCTCTAACAATTTGTGTAGATAAAGTTGCTGCAAGTGGAGGATATATGATGGCCTGTGTTGGAAATCAAATTTTAGCAGCT
>CAYMLA010000148.1:0-6540 GCA_964390785.1 uncultured Bdellovibrionales bacterium
TGCTCGATTTGGATTTCTTTCGTCTCTTTTTCCTGAAATTTTAGAGTCTTGTTGGATTAAAACTCAAGTTCTTTTTTCAATTGAGAAGGAGGTTTGTAATTCCTCCGTTCTTTGGTCTTTATTTTTTTTTCCATGGTGGGGCCAAATAACAGAAACAGCGCAAAATTCTGAAAAATCTGATTTGGTTTTTTTAAAGAAAAATTTTCCAAAGAAGTTCAGTCAGTTGTTAATACGCATAAAATTATCTAATCGGCAAATTTTTTCTATTAAGTATTGCCTAATTTGTGAGTGGGCTTGGCGAAATCGAAGTCAAATGAGACGGGGACATTTGTATAGCCTATTTTGCGAGCAATATTCTTTGTTGGCGATAGATTTTATAAATTTTGTCCTGACAAATCAAGAACCCAAAGATAAACTGGATTGGGATCAGTTTAAAAACGAAATGGTTTGTGTTAAAAGTAAAAATCAAGCGTGTTTAATTGATGGGAATGATTTATCAAAGTTGGGAATCCAATCAGGCCCTCAATTTAAAGAGTTTATAAATGAGGTTTGGTATCAACAATTGGAAGGTAAATTAACAAATAAACGAGAGGCTATGAATTGGATTATGCAGAGTTTAAACGAATGATGGAGCTTAAGTATTGGATATAACGACGAAAGAAAAAACTTCAAATTGGGTTTATGACAATCGGATCTCTTGTGTTACTGGACATGGAGAAGTTTTGTTTGTTGCTAAAACATGGCGAAGAATTTTAGCTGTTGGAATCGACTGGATTATTCTTTTTGGGGTTTTTGAATTTTTTCGTCTTTTTTTATCCTCTATTTTTCATGTTGCTGTCTTTGATTTTCAATTATTATGGATCGAAATCTTTTTTTTGGGTTTTTTATGGTTTGGTTATTTTATTGGTTTTCTTCGATTTTTTAGTACAACTCCAGGAAAGTATTTGTTTGGTTTAAAGGTTATCAGTATTCATTTTGGAAAGAGTCAATTGGGTTGGATTCAAGTTTTGATTCGACAAATTTCTGACTTGTTTTCAGTTTTTTTTATTTGGGCTCCTCAATCGATGGCTCTATTTCGACAAGATCGTCGTCAAATGGCTGATTTTTTAGCTGAGACTCAGGTTGTTCAGGCCTTGCCAAGAAACGAGCCAGCAACACGACGTTGGATTATTGGAACAATACTTGTGATTTATTTTGTATTTTCGGGGATTCAATCGTTTAAAGAAAAAATAAGTTCTTTTCGATTAAGTCAATCAGGTGTTTATTTTGAAATGGGTTTTAAGAAAGGTTTGTTTAAGTGAAAAAAATACTTCAATTTATTTTTGGAAAAAGTCCTCCAATTTTTAACCAAAAAGGTCAGATTGTTCATCAATTACCAGATGAGATTTGGCAGAGGTGGCATAATCGCACTCGAAGTGATCCTCAGTACAATTGGCGAATGCATGCGGGAACAAAATCGGGTCGACGGGATTCTTTTAAATAGTGAAAAGTTGGCTGTTTTGTAGCTTGCCTTTTTTTTTGTAGTAGCCACTTTTTTATTTGCATCTAAGATTAGCACAGGCATCAATGATGTCATCCTTATCTTCTTGTGTTAATGCATAAATTTGGCCTTGAAATTGATTTGAACAATCTTCAGCGCCTTTTTCAAGAGCTTCATAAGGATCGTTGGCTTTTACATTAAATGTTACTCCACTGAATTTCACATCAGATGGTGTGACGCATTCATAGATTCCTGTTTCTGATCCGATATAGGCAAAAGATGTTGTTGATGTTAAGGCAACGAGAATAAGCAATGTTATAAGTAGTTTTCTTTTCATTTGGTTCCCCCTTTGTTCCTTTGTTTTATATAGGAGCAAGGAAGAAGCCAAAAAAGAAATAGAGACAGGAGTCTAACAAATTGAAATTATTGAGAAATTTTTCATTTCTTGGTTTCAATTTGAGACGTTTTTATAACGAGTCAGAAATTGTCACTTGTTATGTCATTTGTGTTTACAGTGAGGCCCTTCTTTACTTTTTTTGTGGGAGCTCTAAATAAGTGGCAATTTTTGATTATGGAAGTTTGAGTTTAAATAGCCACATTTTTGAAGGCTGTTTTGCAATAGCCACTATATAAATAATGAATTAGAATGAATTTTGAAGGGAACAACTTATGATTCTTAAAAAGAGACAAGAAGAATTGCTTGAAAAATTTAAAAATTGTGATCGTTGGGAAGATCGTTATAAATTAATTATTTCTATGGGAAAACAATTGCCTGAAATGACGTCTTCAGAGCGAGTTGATGACATTTTGATTAAAGGTTGTCAATCTCAGGTTTGGTTGAGTGCTCATTTAAATGAAAAAGGAAATATTGAGTTTAAGGGGGATAGTGATGCAATGATTGTAAAAGGTTTAATTAGTCTTTTGCTCTCTATTTATAACGATGTTGATGCTGATGAAATCTTGACTGAGCCTTTGGATTTTTTTAAAAAAATGGGTTTTGAAAGTCAACTTACACCCAGTCGAGCCAATGGTTTATATGCTATGATTAAACAAATTCAGTATTATGCCGCTGCATTTAAGGTTCTTAAACAGCAGGGTAAAGCAGTGCCTGTTGTAAAACAGTCAACAAATAATGATATTAAAAAAGAGTAGTTGGTGTGAGCTAAGAAAAGTGGCGGTTAAAGAATTTTAAATTGAGGGTCTGTTAAACCCTTATTTTTTGATCATAACGTCTTGGAATTGAAGCCCAATTGTTTTTTTAAATCCATTCATGAGATAAAACATAATAGCAAAAAGACAAATCATTGAAGGGATCATAATAACAATAAAGCTTTTCCATTGCATGTCTGCAATTTGTTGATTAAGAATTATGCCTTTTTGATTTGAATTAAGCAAAGGATCAATATCCATAAAAATAAGTTTTGCTAGAATAAAATTAAGAAGCGCACTTAAGAAAAAAGATCCAGCTAAAAAAATAGTTGATTTTTTTAATAAAAGAGAAAAGTTAAGATGAGCATTTTTTTCAGTTACTTTTTGATTGATTAAATCAACATCCATGAGAGCAGGATTTAAAAAAAGGATTTTAATAAAAGGTTTTGAAGTGAACGCTGAAAATAAAACAAAAAGTCCAATAAGTAAAGGAAAGGCTGCTTCTTTGACAGCAAACCAAATCCCTTGAAGTTTAAACAGAGCGAGTCCACCAGTGAAAAGGATATTCAAAAAACCAAGAATAGAAATAAGATTTCTTTTTGAACGATAAATGTAGTCATAGGCTCCATAGCTGAGCGGCAAACTAAGAGCAAGAATGAGAGCAATCAGCGATCCGTGGTCACCAAATCGTTTAGAAAGCTGTTCTAAGATAATAATAGGGAAAATAATGTTTACTAAAATACTAATAAAAGGATTTTCTTGTTTAACAGTTTTATCATTGTTTTTTTTGTCATCATTAAGATTGTGCAATTGTTCATCAGTCATATCCAATCTTGCTAAGACTCTAATTAGTCTGTCAATTCTCGAATCTTTAACACGCCAAGACAAAGCGTAAAAAAGAGTCAAAGGTCTTGTGTAAATTTTCTTAACAAATTCCGATAAGAATAAACAAGGGTAATTGCTATGGATCAACAACAATGATTTTTCAAAATTTAACACAAATACAGCTTGTTTTTTTACTGTTATTGGTTTTTCAGTTAAAACATTTTTTGTCAGATTATCCCTTACAAAATAAATATATGCTTAATAAAGAACGTGCTGATTGGGGATTTTTGCTTCCTTTGATGAGTCATAGTTTAGTGCATGCAAGTATTACTTTAGTTATTTTATTGGTTTTTAGAGCAGAGCTGTGGTGGATATTTTTGTTTGATTTTAGCGTTCATTTTATTATGGATAGAATTAAGTCAGGGCCAAAATATTGGGGGCGTTATAATAACGTAAAGAAAGCCTCATTTTGGCGTTGTTTCGGAATTGACCAAATGGTTCATCATTTAACTCATTATGTTGTTATCTACGCCATTGTCTTTTACTAACAAAAGAAGCTATCGAAAAGTGATTATTAATAGCTTCTTTCTGTATTTTGTAATAGTCACTAGTGATTTAAGTCTTTAACTTTTTGCATTAAAAAATTCATTCCATTATTGTGACATTCTCGTTGATCTTCTTCAGAGAGATTGACGTCAATTGGTTGATACAGTTTTTCAGCACAAACTTCATTTATGACCCAAAACCCACAGCTCAAAGCACTTTTCTCCATTTTAAGGCAAAGATTATAAAAACTGGTTTCACTAAAAATATGATCAAGAGAATCAAAAGCGTCACGTAAAAACCAACGTCGATCTTGAACTGTCTTAGAAATAACATTTGAAGTGTGGTAGTTTCTAAAAATATAAAAATACAAATTAGCTTCTGTTAAGAAAATCATATCAGAAAAATCGAATAATGGAATGCCAATCAGTGTGTTTGCATCGTATTTATTATCAGTGAGTTTTTTCACAATTTGAGCATAAATTTTAGGGTGGTCTTTTAGCAAACTTGTTAAAGTTAATTCGCCGATATCAGCAAGTTTAATTGTTTCGATTGTTGTATTGAGATTAGAGGCGCGTATTCCAAAATAGCTTGCTGGAAATCCAAATTCATCTTTATAATTGGAGGGAAACTCTGAAATTTCATAATGAAGAGGAGTGGTTTCATATTTATCGATTTTTATATTGTTTAACAATCCCATAAATTTAAGCCATCTTTTAATAGGATTTTCATTAGCATCTGAATTTTGAGAAAAATCTTTTGCTGTTTCTTGATAAGCTAATAATAATTCTTGGTAGTATTCATAAATTGGAGTAAATTCGTCTGGATAATGAGAGGGAAATTGATTTACTTTTTCACTTAAAATTTCTACGTATCCGATATAGTCAGATTCCTTTGCTTTCTGATTTAAGTCCTTATTATAATCCATGGATTCTTCATCGATTTTTTGATATTCAGGAAGGTTTGTTGCCCCAACTTCTTCAGGCCAAAAACTTTCAAAATCAAAATAGGCAAAGAGATAAGGATTACTATATATATCTAGAACAGCTCCTTTTTTTATATTTTTTTGAGATGAAGCAGCAATATCATTTGCAATATTACTGCTCGCATTTCCGTTTAAACAGACAATAGTAATAAGTGAAGAAATAATTAGATTTTTCATGCATTTTTCCTTTTGTTAAAGTTAGTTTTTTAATCTTTTTAAAAATGACTATAATCAGTTTTTTTTTAAAAAAAAGGGGGATTTCAAAATAGTTTTTACAAAATTGTAAAAAGATGTAATTTTTATCAAAGTGTAGATATTTTTTTAAAAATAAAAAAGTAAACTCGAATGGTGTAGTTTCTAAATTGACTTTTAACGAGATGAGCCTCTCGTTTTAATGCGGGGATTTAATGTTACTTTTCTGTTAAGATTTGAATTTTATTTTGCCAGATGAAAATACAGAGATTAGTGTTTTTTTCGTGGTTTAAAAAAGGACAAACACTTTGCCCGCCATGAACAACAAACAAAGGAGACTTTCATGAAATTTACATTTTTTCTCGCAACAGCTTTGACTTTGGTTTTTTTCGCTTCAGAATCCCAGTCGAGCTGGAAAAACTTCTTCGAATCTCAATCCATTAACTCCGAATCAAGCTGGTATGAAATTGGTCTAAGCCCTTCCTATCAAGCGGACATTCCAAGAATAGCGTTTATGGGATCAAGATTTCTTATTCCAGCAAACGAAGTTTGTCATTTTGATGACGCTACAATGTTCTATGGAGGCACAAAAGAAGTCTGTACAAAATATCAACAATTGGGTGATAACACAGATTGTGTTCAATATAAAGAAGTTGAACTCACTAGATCAAGAACCTTTGAAAAAACAATTTGCGCAAAATACCAACAGTTAGGTGATAACACGGATTGTGTCCAATACAAAACCTATCTTAAGACTGATCCGATTCAATATATTGTCAATGTTAGAAAGGTTTCAGGAGGGTCTACTGGACCTGTTGTATTCAAAAAGCCTCTGACCATTCGTGCTTGTGATTAAGATCTAAAAAAGTCATTTTTAAAAGGTTTAAAAAAGGCAGCATTAAATTGTTGCCTTTTTTATAACTCCGTCCGTTGTTCCAGAGGGTTATTGTCTCAGAATGACTCAATTGGGGTTGTTAAAATTTAGCTTAAAATTTAGCTGTGTTAACACTAACAAAAATTAGGCTATTAGAGCAACAAAGCTGATTTAGCTTTTAACGAGATGATGTTTTCGTTTTAATGCGGGGATTTAATGTTGTTTTAACTTTTTTTTCGTCATTGTTTTTATGGAATTCTGTTCGTACATTTTTGTTATTTCTTGAATACCAAATGTATTTATCTAAGTTTAGTGCTGCATTTTGATTTCGATCAGAAGGCTGAACTTGTGAATCAACATTGACTCCGCTATGGCTGTTGAAATTGTATGCCAAAGGAGTGTTATTGTTTTGAATTTTTGAATGAATATAAGAAATGACATCTGTTTCGCTTATTGCAGCTGAACAATGATGACTTTCCACTTGTGTATAGC
>CAYMLA010000149.1:0-6516 GCA_964390785.1 uncultured Bdellovibrionales bacterium
ACTTGTTACTGTATGAACCTGAAGGGCGATTTCGATAGCATTTTAATGCAAAAGAATGAAGCTTTTCTAAATTAAAACCATACCGATATAAAAAATCCATATTATTATAACGCATTGAAATTCTTAATGCCGTGATACACAATAAAGGATTCCCAATCGCCGCACCTAACCATAAAATATCATGATTTCCCCAAATATAATGCAAATGAGGAGCACTTTTATCTGATCCAAAATAGTGACGATAAATCTTAACAAGCTTATCTGCTCCATCCCCTCGATCAAACGTATCGCCAAGATTAATGTGCTTATCAAAAATATTGACCAAGATTAATTTTACAATGATCGTTGCAAAGGTATGAAAAATTCTTTCATCACTGACTATTCCTTGAACTAAAGAGGAATAGACTTCTTCATCTTTATTCAAATAAAGCGTTAAAATATTTTCTAAAAAAGGCTGGGGAACAGCTTTTACTATCCGATGTTCATCTCCCTTAGTTACAATTTTTAAAATAACTAAAAGGTCTTTTAACACCCTAGTTTCAGATAAGCCTAAAGATGAAAGATGATTTAATGTTGTAATCACTTTATTTGAAACAGATTCAAAAAAATAATCTTGAGGATCATAAACGGTGCTGTTTCCCTCTACAAAACGTTCTAAATTTTCAATTCTCTTTTTATTAATTAATAAAAGAAGTTTTTCATAGGTTTTACGAATTTCATCTGAATAGTCTTTGCCTAGCGCTTCATCAATAATAATTCTATAATATCCAAATCCATACTTTAACCAGTGAAGATATTTTTCATAAGAACCATGTAAATCACTATACACAACATAAGAACGTGAAGAACGAGACAACTGCTTATAAATGAGAAGTTTACGATTAATCAAAAAATCAACAGGAGCTTGTAAGTACTTAACACGATAATACTCCCTGTGAGATAAAACATTCACTTTTCCTCCTTTATTTAAAGCACTCTCTCCAAAAGGAAAATACTATAAGTCTAATAAAGTATAAACGAGTAATCTTAAACTACAGTTATTTCGCATTGCATTATGTTTCCGCTTGGTTCAACTCGTTATTGCTGCGCCGCATTACAATGCGGTGATCCTGAAATCATTGCCATTTTTTATTCTCCAATTTAGACTTCAAAGTTAAAAAATAAGTTTTCAGTATTCAATATCACCCAACTGCAATCAACACTCAAAAAAACTGTTTCAAGAAACTGAATAACTGTAAGATGCTAAAAAAACAGTGGAGTACATATTATGAGTCTTTATAAAGAATCTTTACGCTATCACAAAATGAATCGACCAGGAAAATTAGAAATACGCTCAACCAAGCCCTGCCATACAGAAAAAAATCTTTCACTGGCCTATTCCCCTGGAGTCGCAGCTCCTTGTCTTGAAATCAAAAAAAATAATCAAGATGTCTATAAATACACCAATAAGGGAAATCTTGTTGCTGTCATATCTAATGGAACAGCCGTTCTTGGCCTAGGCAATATTGGAGCTTTAGCGTCAAAACCAGTTATGGAAGGGAAAGCTGTTTTATTTAAACAATTTGCAAATATTGATGTTTTTGATATTGAACTGAACTCAAAAAATCCAAAGGAATTGATTCAAATTATAAAAGCCCTAGAACCAACCTTCGGTGGAATCAACCTTGAAGACATTAAAGCTCCAGAGTGTTTTTATATAGAAAAAACTCTTAAAGAAGAAATGAATATTCCTGTTTTTCATGATGATCAACATGGCACTGCAATTATATCAGGTGCAGCCTTAATTAATGCTGCCTTAATCACCAATCGAAAACTCAATGAACTCAAATTAGTTGTCAATGGCGCTGGTGCATCAGCTCTTTCGTGCACTGATATCTTTATTCGTCTTGGAGTAAAGCCTGAAAATATCATTGTCTGTGATTCAAAAGGAGTTATTTTCAAAGGACGAACCGAGCGAATGAATGAATTTAAAGAAAAATTTGCAATCCAAACAAATAAAAGAACACTTGTCGATGCTCTAGATAAAGCTGATGTTTTTGTTGGCTTAAGTGTTGGCAATGTTTTAACAGGAGACATGCTCAAATCAATGAATAAAAATCCCATTGTTTTTGCCATGGCCAATCCAGATCCTGAAGTTGACCCTGTTTTTGCAATGAGTATAAGAAAAGACATTATTATTGCCACAGGACGAAGTGATTTTCCTAACCAAGTTAATAATGTTCTTGGTTTCCCTTTTATTTTTAGAGGGGCTCTTGATGTCAGAGCAACAACAATCAATGAAGAAATGAAGCTTGCTGCCATTCATGCCTTAGCTCACCTGGCAAGAGAAGATGTTCCTGAAAATGTGACTGCAGCCTATGGGGGACAAAATTTCACTTTTGGAAGAAATTATATTATTCCAAAACCTTTCGACCCAAGAGTCCTTTTATGGGTCGCACCTGCAGTAGCAAAAGCGGCCATGCAAACAGGAGTAGCTCGAAAACACATCCCTGATTTTGAAGCCTATCATGATCAACTTGAAGCCATCAGCGGTCCCTCTCGCGTCTTTGTTCGTTCTGTAATCCACACTGTAAAAAGCAAAACAAAAGATCTCAATTGTTCCCTTCCTAAAATTGTATTCGCAGAAGGAACCAGCACACGAATCTTAAAAACCATTCACCTTTTGCGAGAAGAACAAGTTTGTCATCCTATTGTTTTAGGAGATCCAGAAAAAATTCACTCAACACTAAAAAAACTCGACTTACATGGGCTTGATGATCTAGAAATCATTAATCCTCATGACAGTCCACTCTATGCTTCTTTTGTTGATCGATTTCATCAAATGAGGCATCACAGAGGAATAATTAAAAGCGAAGCTAAACGCTTGATGACTGATTCCAACTATTTTGGAAGCATGATGGTTCACGAAGGTTTAGTTGATACCATAGTTAGTGGAGCAACACAAAAATTCATTCACTCTGTTCGACCTATTTTAAAAACCATCGGCACAACCAGTGGCCACCTCGCTTGTGGATACAACCTCGTTCTTACTGATGATCGCATTCTTATTCTTGCTGATACAACAGTTAACATAGATCCTTCAGCAGAAGAACTAAAGGTATTAGCTCTTCAGTCAATTGATATTGCAAAATACTTTAATATCAATCCCAGAATTGCATTGCTTGGTTATTCAAATTTTTTAGGCCAAGGTGAGTTATCTCAAAAAATTCAAAAAGCTGTTAAACTTATTCAGGATGCCTGTCCCGATATCCCTGTTGATGGAGAACTTCAAGCCGATTCTGCTCTTTCATCCTACATTCAAGAAAGAATCTTTCCCTATTCAAAACTACAAGGAGGAGCAAACATCCTTATCTTTCCTAACTTAAGTTCAAGCAACATTGCCTTTAAGCTACTGAGCACAATTGGAAAAGTAGAAGTTATTGGACCACTGATGACTGGATTTGCTAAACCCGTTTGTTTAGTCCAAAGAACAACATCCGTTGAAATGATTTTTTATAACGTTGTCTTGACAATTATGGAAATTTTACACAATTCTAAAAACACATCTGTTGTTGATATTTAGTGACTGTTTTGCAGCAACCACTATTTAGTATTTTAACCTGCAAATGAAAGGATTTATTTATTATAAATTTTAAATCTAAAAAAAAATATATTTTTGTTTTTCTTTCTATTTTTCTTTTGAACTCTATTTTTTTTATTGTTAAAACAACCTATGCTCATTGGAAACTCAATTTAGAAAGCATTGGGAGAAGCTATCCCTTAAGTGGAACCTTAGACATCAAATTGGCTTATCGTTATCCCATTTGGGGAAACCTTGATGATCCTTCATTTTTATTTGGCTACGTTAAACCTGAGGTCACATTTGCTAGCGCTGGAAGTTATAACAGTGGAAGTGGAGAAATTGATATTTTTCCAATTTCATTTTTAAGTCTGGGAATAGGTCAAAAAGCATTCCAAAACAATAAGGATTACACAAATTATGAATGTCAAGATTATCAATGCCAAGGATATTATACAAATCAATTCTGGAAAGCCCAATTAATGTTCGGATTTAAAAATCTATTTGGAGTTTATCAACATAAAAACAATAAATTTAAATCTTACCAAAACAATGCACCTGCTATTGATCCAACATCAGGATTAATCTTTGACTCCGACAACGATGCCATTCAACTGGATCAATTGATTTTAGGATTCCATCACAATCAAAAATGGGTTGTATTTTTACTTGGAATGCAATGGCAACAAATAGAAACAAAACAAAACAGTCATTTTTTTTCACTTAACTTAAGATATGCAAGCAAAAATTGGAGTTTATTTGCTGGTCCCTCTTTTTATCAAACCAAACGAATAAAAAATAGCGCCGGAGTTGGAGGAGGATTTTCTTGGACTCTATTTTAAAAAAAAAGGAATTTTGTGGCTAATTTAAAACCTGTCATTGGCTGGAGAGAATGGACTAGTTTGCCAGATTTGGGCATAAACAGAATAAAAGTTAAAGTCGACTCTGGAGCACAGACTTCAGCCTTGCACGCGACCAATATTAAATGGTTTAAACGAAGCTCTAAGTATTATATTCGTTTTAGAATTTATCCCATTCAAAAAAACAATACCGAATTTGTTGATGTTTTTTCTCAAGTCGTTGATGAACGCTGGATCAAAAGTTCAAACGGCACAAAAACCCTTCGCCCTGTCATTAAAACAAATCTTAAAATTGGTGACTTCACGACTGAAATTGAATTAACATTAGTTAACCGAGATATGATGGGTTTTCGTATGCTTCTCGGAAGACATGCTTTTAGAAAACTATTTCTTATTGATGCAAACCGTTCTTTTCTTCTCCAAAAAAATAAAATTCCCAAAAAAAATAAAATTCAAAATCAAAAAAAAACGAAAAGGTCATAGGAGAACACATCCATGAAAATTGGAATTCTTTCAAGAAATCGAAAGCTCTATTCAACACAACGTTTAGTTGAAGAGGCACAAAAACGTTATCATCACGTTGAAGTTATCGATCCAACAAAATGCTATATGAAAATCGCTTCTCACAAACCCATTGTTCATTACAATGATAAAGTTTTAGATTATTTTGATGCCATTATACCAAGAATTGGAGCATCAATTACTTTCTATGGAACTGCCGTTCTTCGGCAATTTGAAATGGGAGGTGTTTATGTTTTAAATGAATCAATTGCCATCACTCGTTCTCGCGATAAATTAAGATCTTTACAAATACTAGCTAAAAAAGGTATTGGACTCCCAGTAACGAGCTTTGCGCGCTCTACAGATAATACCGAAGATCTCATCAATATTGTTGGAGGTGCTCCCTGTGTGATTAAAATGCTCGAAGGCACTCACGGAAAGGGAGTTGTTTTAGCAGAAAATAAAAAGGCTGCTGAAAGTGTTATTGATTTACTTCGAGGACTAGATGCTCATTTTCTAGTGCAAGAGTACATTAAAGAAAGTGAAGGTACAGACATCCGTTGTCTTGTCGTTGGCGACAAAGTCGTTGCCTCTATGATAAGAAAAGGATCTGATGGCGAGTTTAGATCCAATCTTCATCGAGGGGGACAAGCTAAACCGATTAAAATTTCACCTGAAGAAAGATCAACCGCTGTTCGTGGGGCACGATCAATGGGATTAAATGTTGCTGGAGTTGATATTCTTCGCTCTAATCATGGCCCGCTCATTATGGAAGTTAATTCTTCACCAGGCCTAAGAGGAATTGAAACCTCAACTCAAAAAAATGTTGCTCAAGCCATTATTGAATTTTTAGAAAAATCTTCAGCCGAAAAAAAAACCAACCGAAAAAATGGCATTGCATAACATCATCAAACTGAGCAAGACAATAGTCCGAATTTCAAATAGGAACTGTCGGCTAAATAGTGACTGTTGCAAAACAGCATTATAAATCTCCATGTTTTACCGATAAGAATTAGTCTTTTAAGAAATTAATTTTTACGTTTACGAATCAGAGGAAAACTATGAAATTAGCATTGCTTATTTTTCTGCTGTTGTTTGGTGTTGGAGTGACTGTTGTGTTTATTGGAATTTATAATGCTCTGGTGGCCTTAAGAAGTCAATTAGAAAGAGCTTGGGCTAATATCGATGTGATTTTAAAACAAAGATTTGATGAAATACCTCAACTGATTCTTGTGGTGGAACAATACGCTGGCTATGAAGCAGATATTTTAAAGCAGCTTTCCGATTCCCGCTCAAGATATGGCACGGCAAAATCAAGAGAGGAAAAAATGTCAGCAGCTTCTGAATTTCAAGTGGCACTTAATGGAATTGCAGCATTAGGTGAAGCTTATCCAGATTTAAAAGCCAATCAAAATTTTATACAATTACAAGAAAGAGTGTCTGCATTAGAGGAAACTCTAGCCGATCGACGAGAAACCTATAATGAATGTGTAGCAAACTTCAACACTCGAATTGAACAGTTTCCAGACGTTTTTGCTGCTCGTTTAAAAATGAATTTACCTCACATGAAACAGTAGGAGCTAAGATTGGTTTATC
>CAYMLA010000150.1:0-6505 GCA_964390785.1 uncultured Bdellovibrionales bacterium
ATTCTTGCTTAGAAACCCCTATTTGAGGGTCTTTTTTCTTCACCGAGAATTGCTGAACAATCACTTGGGGCATCCCAGCATTTAAAACATCACTCCACATCACCACACATAACTGGGTGTGGAGGCTCGCTGGAGGCTCACTGGAGGCTCGCCTCTGAATCGCTTCAGCGCCGGCAATTGTTTTCGGCAGTGCTTTTCACCTGTGGGGCTCGAATTCTTATGAGTTCAAAAGTGTTGTGAAATACAATACTGTTGCTTTTAGCTGACTATTTGATTGCATAGTTAAATTTATTACAAGCGCATGATTTAATTGAAAAATTATGGGTCCGCCGAGATTTGCATAGGAATTTGAGACCAACAGGTCCATTCCATTACTCCAATGTTACATTGCTATCTTTATGTTTTCGAACACTTTAAAAACACTTGATTTATGGTGTCCGGTATTTTTTGATATTTCATATGGGGTGGCTGTTGGGTGCCATTTTAAATAACTGGCAACATCTGCATTGACGACCGATCCGAATAAAGCTCTGTTTTTAAGTTCAGTGCAATTTTTAAGTGTATAGAAAACAGGTCGAAGAAATTTTTCTTTATCAAGAAGAAAGTTGAAGGCGATGACATTATATTTTATAAAATGAGGATTGTATTTTTGTGGTGTTGGTCCTCGCAAAAGAGATACTGGTGCTTTATTACTTTTAACAAATGGAATCAGAATTTTTATCTGATGACCTATTGAAGGGCAATATGTATGAAGATAGGAAATTATTGCTCCAAGGACGGCAGGGTTGTAGTTAACACCGGCTTGAATAAATCGTCTTAGTTTAGATGGGCTAAGTAAATGTCCATAAACAATTGCCCAACAAATAAAGCTTTCAGCGGTTCTAGAAGAAATCATATGATAGGTTCCCGACAAGAAAAAACTTTCTAGATCGGTGTATTCCGTAATTTTTGAATGGCTTTCAAAATGAATTGCAAGGCCCAAATATCTAGCCTCTTTCTCAAAATCCTCTTTCGACTTTCTATTGAGCAAGTTTTTTGAGATCATCAATTGTATTCCTAAAATTGTTAAAATCAGACTTAGAGGCTCCTTCAGGTGGTGAATTTGTCATTTTCAAAAAATCAATTGCGGCTTTGATTTCTGGAGCTGTCGGTTTAAGCAGAACTAAGTCTTCCCAGTCTTTAATGGTATGCTCTCTACGAATGGAGAAAGCTGAAGCTTTCAATTTAATTAAATCAATGCGTGCAACAAGATAGGCATTAATTGATTTCCAGTTGGAAAGAGAGGTGGCACGTTCTAGAACTTTTGGGGGAGCTGATACTGTTGTGACTTGATCATTGAGCCATCTTTTTCCCAATCCAAATTTTTTTCCAATTTGTTCAATGGCCTCTAAGACTTCAGCCTGATCAATAGGTATAAGGGTGTCAACGTCTAGAGTATGGTTTGATCGTGAGAAGCCGTGGAGTTGAATGGCAAAGGCACCACAAATAAGAATGTTTAATGAGAGCTGTTTTTCGAATAACAGTTGATCAAGTTCATTTAAGGCTTTTAATAATTCATTTTCATCCATAGGACTCTCCTTAGGGTAATATTATATTACCCTAAGTATTGAGTGGTATCAAACTTAATTTAAGTGGCGGACTCGCTGGAGGGCATACTTTGTTAAGTGTCTGAAATCACTAAAGACTCGATACCACCTCCATCCATTAACAACTTCAATAAGTTACTTGATGCTTAAAAATCATTACTCACACAAAAATTGATTGGTGATGGCAGAGTGTCAGGATTGTTGAGAGAACTCCAGAATTTGGCCAAATATTAAATATCTAATAAACTTTTATATTTTTTAGCTAAACTATATTTTCTTGATTTAAGGCTTGGATCTATAATTTCTAAAAATCCAGCTTCAACCCATTTCTTGCATAGGGCGGCATTGGTTCGTGGCTGAAAACCAAATAAATGACCAACTTGTTTGCTGGTAACAACATCATACTCTCTAAATAGCTCTAATGATTTTCGTTGTTTTGGATCTAGGCTGCGCATGAGTTTTGAGTGATCTTTTTCACCTTTTTCACTACTTGCTATCATTTGACTAACAACTTTTTCAAAGGCAAAAGCCATACCTTCTGTAAAATATTCAACCCAATCGGTAATATCGCTTTCCACGCGTCCCAAATAATAATTGTGAGAAGGGCCAACACTAATTGCTCGATAATAGCCAAGCAGATTTTTAGCGTAATATTCTTCCAAAGAATACAGGCTTTTTAAATCATAGCCACCAAGATGCAAGATTAATGTTGTCAGCAATCTTGCGGTTCTTCCATTGCCATCGTAGTAAGGGTGAATTGTGGCAAACTGATAGTGAGCAATACCAGCAATAATAGGACAGGGTAATTCTTCATTCTCTTTGATCCAAAAAACAAGATTACGTATGAGGCCTGCAACGTCTTTGGGTTCTGGAGGCATATAAACGATAGTGCCAGCACCACTATCTTTAACAACATTTTGCCCATCACGATAAGGAGTAGGTTTAACACGTGTTCTGCCGTTACTCATAACAAGCGCATGGAGTGTTTGGATTATTTTCTCAGTAACAGAAGCGCCTTGGGCTACGTATTGTTCTAATTGAGCCAAGGCCGCATAATAACCCTTAACCTCGTGTTTATCTCGTTCCCTTCCAGGGAAATGCCCTTCAAGTTGAATAACTTCTTGTATTTCTTCAGGTTTTAGTTGATTGCCTTCTATCATGGTAGAATAGTGAGTCGTATGCAGTTTTGCCGTTTCGCGCAGAGATGCCAATACAGTAGGATTCACAGGCAGCATGGCCACTTTTTCTTTAGCAGCTTCGATCTTCATGAGGTGCATAGCAATAGCCGCATTGATTGTATATAGAGGTTTAAAATTTGTCGGCATAATATGAGCTCAATATAGGTTTTAAATATATTTATAATTATGCCGATAATATGCGTTTAAGTCAAGCATAAGATGCGGATAAATTATAGGCTGACCTTGTGCCACACCAAAACACATCCAGCAATATTTTCAATAAACCCGCAAAAGAGGTGTCGTATCGACGGCACATCTTTCCATGTGTGGAGAACTCCAATGCAACCTTCAAGTTAATTTTATGATTTGGCCTAACTTTTCATTAAATCCTTTGTTCGTTAATTGTTTCAATCTAAGAACAAAAATTTTTCATAGAATTTAAGGGGCTAAAGAGGTTTAGATGGAGATTTTTTCAAGCTGAAAGTCATCAAATAAGTTGTAAATTTTTAAATAAGCTTTGTTGAATTTTCTTCAAAAAGGAATGATTGTAAAATAAATTTGCAGATTCTCTATAATAGAATGATTATTTCGCAATAGGAACTAATTAGGGGGGGGAGAGAATGGGTTTTTATTTTTTATTATTCAGTGTTTTATTGTTTTCTTTCATGGCTTACCCTTTAGGATTATCTCATCGAGATTCTTTGAGTTCTTCATTTCTTGAACGTGAAAATAATCTGCTGAAAGATAAATTTAAACAACAGGTTGGATTGGATTTGATTGAACAATGGGAGAACGAAGCTGAAGCTAAGAGCGTAAAGGGGATTGATGCTTTAAATAAAAAAGAATTAAAAGATCTCAATTCCTTGCCGTTAACTTTTAGAGAAAACCGTTTTTCTGTTGTCGATCAAGATTTAGCACAGTTGCTTGTTTCAAGTCTATCTCTTCATCCGGTGGTCTCTAGTCTTTTAACAAAGTATGAAGATCCTAGTCATGAAGTGGAAATTGGATATTGTTTTGGTCGAGCTACATATGTGCATTTATTACTTCTTTATCTTGGATTAGAAAAAGAATCAGTTAAGAAACTTTGGCTCGTTGGTCCAATGAATATTGAGAATGACACTTGGGAATTTCATGTTGCAACGGCCGTTCGATCTGAAACAGGAAACTGGCTTGTTATTGATAATGAAACCGGTTTACTGACAGCAGAGCAATGGCTGGAACATTTTAAAAAATCGAGTGAAGATCAAAAACTTAGACTTTACGTTAGTGATCCTGAAAAGTTTACAGCAGAGTTGACCACTTATAGCCGATTAGAATTAGGACTTGATCTTTCAAATGCAGAAGATGCTTATTCTGGTTATTTTAAAGACTTAATGGCATGGTTTTCTTCTTCTCCTGATTTAACTAAAATTGGATTGAAGTCTCTTCAAGAAATAAAAAATCAATTACAAATTCTTGATCAAAAAGATAAAATTCAAACAAAAAGTCAAAGGATGTGTTCGTCTCTTTTTAAATCAGAATAAAAATTATTTTTGAGCCGATTCTTCGATTTGCATTTTGGAGGAGGCTTTATTTTATACACGCTATAATTCAACAAAGTTGTCTAACTTGGCTTATTCGGTGAATTCACAAATCATTTCGATGGAATCAAATGAATTATCTTCATAAAGAGCGACAAATGAAGCATTAACGTAAGGACCTCGAGACGTGGTTTCAGAGAAGTAATAATCGACAATTAAATGAAAGGCAGAAGTTCTTTCTAATTGGAGATGGAGTAATTGCGCGAGTCCTTGGATTTGTAAGTTTTTATGAAGATTGATGACATAATAAGCATCGTTGTTTGATAGAGAATCGCGCTGAAAAGAAAATGCATTAGATTCATTTGAGTTTGTCCAACGAAAAACAACTTCCTTAACAGATTGTTGGAAATCAGGATGAATAACTTCAACTTCAAAAGGAATTGTTTCGAGGGAGCAAAAAAATCCTTCAGCAAAGCCTCTATTTGGAAGCCAAAGTGTTAAAATTAAAAAGAATATTGAAACTCGAATGGTTAACATGAAAACAATATCCATAAAATTTGACAATAAGTCAAATGCATGCTAAGCAACTAATTATTCTTAATTTGCATAACACAAGCTTTGTTTGTGACGGGTAATATTCATTTTTAATGATAAGCTTTTAGTTTGTAATTGCTGCGAAATTAAGAAAAATAATACCATTAAATGGTTAATTAGTGGCTGTTTTGCAGCAGCCACTAATTCTATTTTAGAAAAGTTTTATTGCTAGAGAATTTTTTTATGGAAAATCTTTATTGGGAACCTTATATTTTAAGTCGTTGTGTGGGGTATAAAAACCTGAGTGGAGCAGCAGACCATGTTGGGCTAAGTCAGCCTCAGCTTTCTCGAATTGTTTCAAAATTAGAAAATGAACTTGGTTTGGTTTTGCTTGATCGATCATCTCGAAGAAAATCAGGATGGACATCTCATGCCATTAAGCTTGCTCAAGTGTTTTCAAAAATGAAAAATCAATTGGAAGCAGAAATTCAAAGAATTAATTTTGATTCAGAACCTAAAAAAATTAGAATGGCAACCTTGGAAGGTTTGGCTTTTTTAGCCTGTCAATATTCACAGTATTTGTTTTCTGAGCGAGTTAAGACAATTGAGGTTGATGTTCATGATACCGACTTATTAGAAGAATTGTTCTATAAGGGAAATTATGATTTGATCTTTACATCTCGAGAACCTGGAAAAAAGAAATATAAATATCGTATTGAAATTGGTCGTCAATCATTAGACCTTTTGAGTAAAGGAGTTAAAACTCAAGTTTTAAGTAGTTTTGAGTATCATAGTCATGGCACTGAAGAAAATAAATTTGTGTTTGTTAGTAATTCTTTAGAGGTGCGAAAGCATTGGATTGATCATTTTGGTGGAGAAGGCTTTTTTCCATCCAAAATTAAATCCTTACATTCAAATTCTGGTTCTTCGGTTCCTGTTCTTTTAATGGGGGCAGATTATTTAAGCCCGATCACATGGAATAAGATTTTATCTTTTAAACCTAAAATATGAATAATTCGTTTTTTTGTTTTTTTGTAATTACTCCTGTTGGTTTTGAGCGCATTTGTGCTAATGAGCTTAAGTATTGGTGGCCTTTTTTTCTTAATCAAAAAAAACAAGGGCAATTGGAAGATCTTCCAGAAATTCGTTATTTTAAAGGAGGATTTGAGATTGATTGCGTGTTAGAGACGGGGCTACAGTTAAATCATGTTTTAAAAACAGCAACACGTGTTTTGCTTCGATTGAAGACCTTTGATGCTTTATCAATTTTTGATTTACTGTCTCAGTTAGACGATATTGATTGGAGTTTTTTAAAGAATCATTCTGTGAGTTGGCAAGTTTCAATCACAAAATCAAAAATCAAACACAAAGGTCGACTAAGTCAATCATTGAATGAGTTTATTGAATGTCATTGTTTAAAGTCTTTAGTTTCTGTTGAAGAAGAAAAACAGTTGCTTTACTGTCGACTTGTTGAAGATAGAGTAACCATTAGTGTGGATACATCTGGAAACCCTTTGTATAAGAGAGGGTATAGAGAGCATGTTGAACAAGCCTCCATTCGTGAGAATTTGGCATCAGGGGTTTTGTTTCATTTAATTGAAAATACACCTTTGAGCGATTTAAAAAAAATTTGTTTAATTGATCCGATGTGTGGTTCGGGAACAATTCTGATTGAAGCGGCGCTTAT
>CAYMLA010000151.1:0-6468 GCA_964390785.1 uncultured Bdellovibrionales bacterium
ATGGTACCATGTAAAACGTGATAACGTCCTTTGAAGGCATTGGAACTTTCAATTCTGATGATATCGAAAGGATCTTCAACAACACAAATAATATCGTTGTTTCTTTTGGGATCAAGACAAAGATTGCATGTTTCTTGGTCGGTGTAGCTGTGACAAATAGGGCAAGAACGAATGATTGTTTGAACTTGCAAAAGGGCTTCTTGTAGTTTTTTTGAATCATTGGGTGATTTAAGAATGTAATAAGAAAGACGTTGGGCTGTTTTAGGCCCAACGCCAGGAAGTTTTTTTAATTCATGATTTAACTTTTCTAAAGCGTTTATATTAAACATATCTTAAATTCTACAAGAAGTTGCCGTTTCATAAAAAAAAAATTGAAAATTTTGAAACAGGAATTGTTTATAAATTGAGTTTAAAACAAGCCGGGAATAGACATTCCTCCAGTGGCTTTGTTCATTTCTTCAGAATGAAAAGCTTTAGCTAATTTAATGGCTTCATTGGCTGCGGTTAAAACAAGGTCTTGCAGCATTTCAATGTCATCGCTTTTTATGACATCTTCACTAATTTTGATTTCTTGAATGAGGCTATCACCGTTAACTTTAACGACAACAGCTCCTCCTCCTGAAGAAGATTCAAATTCTTTTTCAGCTAAAGATTCCTGAAGTTTTTTTACTTTACTTTGCATTTGATTGACTTGTTTCATAAGCTGATGCATTCCGCCAGGCATACCTTTCATAATAACTACTCCTTGATCAATTTGATTTCCCCTTTGAATAACGATTTTGCAGATTGAACAAAGGGATTTTGGTTGATTTCGTTATAAATTTTTTTCTTTTTTTCTAGGGATTGATTCTCTTCAAAAGACTTAATGGAATTGGCGTGTTCGTCTTCTATATGTTGTTCCGGCTTAATTTTAAATTGAATTTTAGGATGCCAATGCTTTTTAAGATGCTGACTGAGCTTTTGTTGAAATTCTGTATTAATAATGTCGTCAGCTAGAAATTTATGTGTTTTGGAAAGGGCTAATTCAATAAATTGTTCTTCTACTTTAATGACTTTTAAAGTTTCTAGTTTGGTTCCAAATAAGGCATCAATTTCCTTAATTTTTTTCACAAATTGAATCCAACGACCAAACTCCTCATCAGAGGCTTCATTTGTCTTATCTATTTCGATTTTCGCAGAAGATTTTTGAGACATATTTGACGAATTTGTTTGAGGCAAATTTGTGGTGATTGGTTTTGCTTGAGGAGGCGTTTGTTTTGTTTTATCAAAAGATGGGGGCTTTTGGTTGGCAGTAGAGTTGTTAAAGAATTCATTTAAACTTGTGATGCGAGGGGCTTCAACCATACGCAAAAGAAGCATTTCCAATACAATTTGAGGGTTAAATGCTCGAGTAATGTCTTCAGCTCCCTTTAATCCCATATCAAAAAGATAATGAATTTCTTCTTCTGATAGATTTGTTCCAAGAGATTGAAGCTCTGAAATTTCAGTGTCGGCTAAGTCTACGGATCGAGAAGACTGTTCGTCAAGGATCTTAACCATCAGTAAATTTCTAAGAGAGTCGAGCAAGTCTTGGCTAAAAAGTTTTGCATCGTAACCCGCATGAAAGACTTCATCAATAACAGCCATCATAAGTTTTTGATCGCGTTGGGTGAGACTGGTTAATGTTTTTAAAAGAAGAGTTCGATCGGTTAAACCGAGCATGTGGATAATTTTATCTTGAGATAAGTGGCCATCGGAAAAAGTAATCACTTGGTCTAGCAAGCTTTGACCGTCTCGCATTGAGCCATCAGATTGTCTGGCAATAAGCCAAAGTGCTTCAAGGTCAAATGAAATTTTTTCAGTTTTACAAATTAATTCAAGTTGTTTCACAATTTCTCTAGTGGCAATACGTCTAAAATCAAAACGTTGTGTTCGAGAAAGAATGGTTGCGGGGATTTTTTGAACTTCTGTTGTTGCTAAAATAAAAATAACATGATCAGGTGGCTCTTCAATAGTTTTTAACAAGGCGTTAAAGGCACTTGTTGAAAGCATATGGACTTCATCGATAACATAAATCTTGTAAAAACCACTGGATGGTTTATACATAACAGATTCACAGAGTTCTCGAACAGCATCAACTCCGTTATTACTTGCTCCGTCAATTTCAATGACATTTAAACTTCGTCCAGCAGCAATATCGAGACATTCATTGCAGGTGTGACAAGCGATAAACTCTTTGGCATTAGGACAGCGGAGCGCTTTTGCTAAGATACGAGCGCTTGAAGTTTTTCCAGTTCCACGTTGACCTGTGAATAAAAGGGCTTGTGGAAGTCGATTGTTTTTTAATGCATTAACTAAAGTTTGACTAATATGGTCTTGACCAACCAAATCGGCGAACGATTGCGGTCTCCATTTTCTAGCAATCACTTGATAAGTCACCGTTTTGATCCTCCAATGAAAAAGGGTTGGGATGACCACAGCACATATTCCTTAAGTTACCGTTGCTTCCTTCCGGACCTGGCGGAGTTTACAAAAGTTATATTGTGTGGATCCCAACCGCGTTACTAACCTACAAATGCTGAGGAATTCAATCAAGAAGAATGTGCGTTTTTTTTATTTTTGACTGACTGATTCGTATTTTAATAAGTTAAAAAGTGACCTATTGAGTAATTATTGGTCAATCGCGTGCTGCGCGGAGCGTTAGCCTGATAACATTTGGCGTCTTTAATTTTATTTCAATGATGGGGATGTTAAAAATTGTGATTTCATTCTCTTAAAACAAAATGGGAAAGCCTGTTTTATAATTCTTAAGTTTTTGACAAAATTGAGTGTTTTAGGAAATTTAAATAACTTTTTTAAAGAGTTTTTGATATATGAATCTTGGAAATAAGTCATTTTGTTACTTTAATCTATATTATTTAGTGGCTGTTTTGCAACAGCCACTATTTAATTTGTTCTAAAGAGAATTATGAGTAAATAGTGCTTGTTGCGAAATAGATTTAATGGAGATGTGCGCGAGCTTAAATCGAACCAGGCGC
This sequence comes from uncultured Bdellovibrionales bacterium, assembly GCA_964390785.1. Taxonomy (GTDB): domain Bacteria; phylum Bdellovibrionota; class Bdellovibrionia; order Bdellovibrionales; family CAYMLA01; genus CAYMLA01. The sequence goes on from CAYMLA010000151.1 coordinate 3,018, forward strand.
ACTATAAGTGCGTCGCAGTGAGATTTGAGCGAAGCCCACGAAAAAATGGGCTGTTTTGCAGGAGGTTTAAGAGAGTTTTGCAACTTAGTATGTAAGGAGGTTGTTCATTTTTTTTGTTAAGCAGTTGTTTGATCAACATAAATTTCTTTTTTTTTGTCGCTGTTTTTTTTCTTATTCTGTTTTGAGTTGGATTATTTTTCGACCTGAAAATAGTTTAATGATTAGGTTTGTTGTTTTATTTGCATCGACTTTAATCGTTTTTTTATTTTTAGAAAATGGTTTTGAAAAACGATCTGAAAAAAAGAGCAAGCAACAAGTAAAACAAAAAATATCAATTGATCAAGTTAAAAAAAAGGTTATTAAAAACACATTCGCAACAGGATTAATGTTTTTTGTTGTATCTATTCCTTTGATCAGTTTTATGGGATTGTTTTTTTTGTTTAATGATAAAGGAGTTGAATTTATTTTTCTGTTAATTTTACTTGTATCATCATTATTTCTATTTGTATTTTCGCAATTTTTTATTGATTGGTGGAAGACGTTTTTTTCTTTTTATTTTAAAGACAAGCGAGGTTCTTTTTTTACTATGAACAGAGAGTGTGAAGTTTTTTTTATTCGTTTTTTAGGTGATTTTATAGAGGGAGCTCTGGTTGTTCTCGCTTTAATAATAATGGCTCTTCAAGGTTTAGTTTTGCTAAGTAATTCCATATTAGACATTAGAGTTTTTGCAATTCAAGTTCTGGTTATTGGATTGGTTGGTTTTTCTTTAGGGTATAATCTACTCAGCAGAAAACCAGAATTTTCTTTTATGAGTAACATGAGCGATAGTGAGTATATTGAATTGAATCAATTATTTATTTTAAAGATTATTCAGCAGTATAAAATGAGTTTTAGTCAGCTTCTTGATCTTGCTGTTCAAAGAGTTCATGATATTGCCGGAAATGTACATGTTTTACAGTTTTGTTGTGAACAAGTAAAGCTTTTCCCAGAGAAGTTAAAAGAAGAAAAATATATACATCAAATTGAAAATGCTATGATGAAGATGATTGAAATGACTACTCGATTGCGAAATGAAGCAAAGAATCAGAAGATTCAAATATCCAGTTTGTTTTTTGGGGCTATTCATCAAGAGATTTTAAGTTCCATTAAAGAACAGGGATTTCGCTTTGAAGAAAAAACTGTTTGGAATTTTGTAAACAATAGTAACGATAAGGATAAAAATATTTATTTAAAACTTGCAGAAGAAGACTTAAGGTTTATTTTGTTTTCGTTTTATCAAAGCACTTTAGTTCATTTGAATGCGGAGTCGTCTAAGCATGAATTAGAGTTTTTGGTAAAACTTCATGAAGATGAAGATGGCGTGTCGCAATATATGGAGTTAAATTGTTTTGTTATTCAATCTGAAACTAATGGGATTTTTGGAAAATTTAATTTTCCCTTCAATTCAGGTTTTTTTATTCAATTTTTAACTTTAAACAAAGTTAGATTTAAAAATTTGAGTGATGGGAACAAGTTGCATTTTAATTTGCTATTTCCTATAAGTAAGAGTCATTCACCATTAGGGAGATCGATATAATGGGCAGAAAGCAGGTTTGGATTCTTGAAGATGCAAAAGGAGATCAGTTTGTTTTTCAAGAAATGCTTAATGAAGAATTTGATTTAAATTTTTTTGAAACAGTAAAGGGATTTATTTCAGCATTTAAATTGGCTGAAGTAAAACCAGATTTAATTATTGCTGATTTAAATTTGAAAGATGGAAACTTTATTCAAACATTTTCTGATGGTGATTGTAAATTATTTGAACAAATACCACTTTTTGTTGTTTCATCTACAGATGACCCCGAAATATTGACAATTTGTTTTGATGGAGGAGCAATTGAATACATAACAAAGCCGTTTAATAAAAATGAGCTTTTGGTTAAGCTTAATCGTGCATTTTCAAGATCAAAAAATGGTGAACGTCGTTCAGATCAAATTGTGATTGCTGGTGATTTTGTTTTGGATTTATCAACGATGAAGGTGTTTGATAATGAAGGTAAAGCAACAACTCAGTTGACAGCTCGAGAGATGCAAATTTTATCCGTTTTGTCTGAAGATTTTAATCAAGCCACTCATCGAAAGGAAATTACAAAAAAAGTTTGGCATAATGTGTGTGTCGGAGCAAAAACACTTGATGTTCATATTCATAATCTTAGAAATAAGCTCGAACCTTTGGGATTAGAGATTGTTTTTATTTCTCCAGATTCTTTTAAGCTGAAATTTGATTAACTTTTTTAAGATTTTTTTAATTGAATGCATTATTTTTGTTTAAGTTACAGATAAAGCAATCAAAGTTATTGAATTTCTTCATAACTTCTGAAATTCTTATTATCATGAAGAACAGGTGAGTGGCTGTTTTGCCGCTTGAGAGTTGGAGGTTATGTTATGCGGATTGATTTTGAGGCAATTAGTAAAAGTTTACAACCCTTTAAAGATTCGGATGAAAATTTTTGTTCAATGCCAAAGTTGACAAGTTATCTTGATTATAGAGATTATCTAAAGGATTATTATCACTATAAAAAAAATCAAAATCAAACGTCGGTACGTCCTTACTCATACTCGGTGTTTTCTGCTGCTGCTAATATTAAGTCTCCAAATTACTTAAAGTTGATTATTGAAGGTAAAAGAAATCTTTCTGAAGAGATGATTGTTAAGTTTTCTAAAGCGATTGGATTAAGTAAAGAAGAAGCGAAAGAGTTTCGTGTATTGGTAATGTATAGTCAAGCAAGTGATCCTGGTGAGCGAAATCGGTTTTTAAGGCAGCTTAATGCGTTGAGGGTGAACAAAAAAATTGAAAGCGGAGAAATTGATCAGGTTGCTTGGAATAAAGTTCCAGGTTGGGTTGCTTGGGTTTTGTATGCACTCATTGATCAAAAAAATGTTTCTTTTGAAATCTCAAATTTAAAGAAAATTCTTCGTGGTAAAGCCAGTGAAAATGAAATCACTGAGGCGATTGATTGTTTGATTCAAAATGGACAACTCAAGCGAGATGAAAGTGGACAATTTGTTAAAGGACAAAAATGGAGTGAAATGCCTCAGGATATTCCTTCTGCACTTATACGAAAACTTCAGTCTGAATTGATGTATTTAGGAATGGAAAGCTTGTTTAGAGATCATTTTTCTGAACGAGAGTTTGGGATTTTAACATTGTCTTTAACAAAGGCTGAGTTTGAGGCATTAAAATTTCAATTGAGAAAGTTAAGAAAATCCGTTCAAAAAGATAATGCTGTTGCTCGAGATCAGACTTTGGGTGACAGGGTATATCAGTTAAATTTACAACTTTTTCCAGTGACAAATCCATCAACTTTAGATAATTAGTGGCCGCTGTAAAATAGTCAAATTTGAGGTGCGCGAGCGACTCTATTCTGCACAAAAACAGCAATTCTCGGTGAAAGAGATTTTACTCTTGAAA
>CAYMLA010000152.1:0-6451 GCA_964390785.1 uncultured Bdellovibrionales bacterium
GGTTCAAGCCGTTGGCGTTTGGCCGACTATCAAATGAGTGATCGCCTTGTTGAAATCAATCAATCTGCTGTGACCCATGCTCAAAGGGCTGCCCTTAAGGGGGAATTTGTTTTTGGAGACATCGGCCCTTGTGGGGATACGGTTTTTCCAACAGGACGCAAAACGTTTTCAGACGTGCGTGATCTTTTTAAGGAGCAAGCACAAATATTAATTCATGCGGGAGTTGATGGAATTATTGTAGAAACAATGTTTGACTCAATTGAGTTTAAAGCCGCTCTTTCTGCCGTTCGTAGTTTAAGCCTTGAAATTCCCGTGATTGCCCTTATGACATTCAATTCAGACGGTCTTTCAGATACAGGAATTGGTGCTCAAAGTGTTGTTGCTATAAGCGAGGGTTTTCATGTTGATGCCGTTGGACTCAACTGCTCCGTTGGCCCAGAGGCAATGCTACCGATTATAAAACAAATGAAAGACATTGCTAGCACTCCCCTTGTCGTTCAACCCAATGCCGGAATGCCTGAATTAAAAAATGGATTAACGGTATTTCCAATGAACGCAACTAAAATGGCTGAGTACATTGAGCCTTTTTTTAAGCAAGGCGTTCAAATTTTGGGAGGATGCTGTGGAACCACTCCAGATTACATAAACAAAATTCGTTTGTTTCTTGACCAAAAAGGAGAGCAGTACTTTTCGTTGGCTCAACCCCATTCACAGGAAAGACGCGTTTTACTTTCTTCAAAAAATAAAGTTATCCCCATTGGCCGCTCGTTTCCCTTTGTGATGATCGGAGAAAAAATCAACCCAACAGGAAGAAAAGCTGTTGCTGAAAAGATAAAAAATAAAAATATTGAAGCCCTTATTGCAGATGCTTTTATGCAAGCTGAAGCGGGTGCAGATTGTTTAGATGTTAATGTGGGAGTTCCCCTGATTGATGAACCATCAATGATGGAAACCACCATTATTGCTCTTCAAAATGCAATTGATATTCCCTTTGTTATAGATAGCAGTTTTTCTGAAGGACTCTTAACCGGAGGCAGAGCCTATTATGGTCGTCCTCTTTTAAATAGCATTAATGCCGAATCTGAAAAATTATCCGAAGTTCTCCCTGTGATGAGAGAAGTCGGCGGAGCCGTCTTAGCTTTAGTTACTGAAACCGAAGTGCCCGAAAAAGCGGTTGATCGATTAAAGTACGCACAAATGATTTTAGAGCGCCTGCTTAATGCGGGTTTTAATAAAAATGACATTGTTTTTGATGTGCTCGCACTAACCGTCAGTGCCATGCGCGAGGGAGCCAAACAATCCTTAGAAACCATTAAGCTGATTACAAACGAACTCGATTGTGTAACGATTTTTGGTTGCAGCAATTCTTCGTTTGGACTTCCCAATCGACGATTTGTCCATCAGGCTTTTTTAACAATGGCCATTGAACGTGGTTTAGATTCGGCAATAATGAATGTTCTAGAAAAAGATGTCGCCATTCGAGTGGCTGCGGCAAGCTTATTCTCTCCCCGTCAAGCGGCTATAGAAAATTACCTTCAGCGCTGGTCTGAGCCAATTAAAGACGGCTCAATAGAAAAAGCAAAAATGCCCACCCCCTCCAATCAAGAAGAGCCGGTGTTTTTTAAACAATTTGACTCTCTTGAAAAAGAAATTTTCTGGGATATTGTTGACGGAAGAAAAGATAAAATTATCATTGATGTAAAAAAGTTTATTCATCATCGAAGTGAAGAATCATTTGATTTGTTTTTAAAGGTTTTAACTCCTGGCATTCGTTATCTTGGTGATCTTTTTGCCAAGCGAGCCCGCTTTATTCCTCACTTGGTCGCAGCAGCAGAAGCCATGAAAAGTGCTGTTGAAATTCTTGAACCCCACATGATTGACAAAAGAAAAAACGGTGATACTCATAATGGAACAATTGTTTTTGCAACTGTTAAGGGTGACATTCACGATATTGGAAAAAATATTTGTGTTTTGATGCTTAAGAATTTTGGTTATAATGTTATTGATCTGGGTAAAAATGTTTCTATCGAACGTATTTTTGAAACTGCAAAAAAAGAAAAAGCTCAAATTATCGCATTAAGTGCCCTAATGACAACAACCATGGTTCAAATGAAGCTCTTTTTAGACGAGTGCAAATCTCAAGACTTTAAGTTCAAGGTTATGGTCGGGGGTGCGCCTGTAACAAAAGAATTTGCTTTAGAAATTGGTGCTGATGGATACAGTGAAGATGTTGGAAGCATCGTAGGAGAAACAGAAAAACTTTTTGACTCTTTAGGTTATACCCAAATCGATTGAGTTTGCACGGAGGCGCGAATCGGAAGCTGTATGAGTAATACCGCGACGACGAAGCAACGAGCGTACAGACTCAATCGCTTTGGGTATATCAGTGCTGGCAATAAGGAAAGTGAAATGCTCATTCAAGACTTTTTAAAAACGAAATACCCGCAATTGAATTTTGATCAACTTTCTCATACGCTCTTAAGTCCACATCAAATCTCTCTTAGCCAAAATGTTTACGAACAGGCAAAGCACATTATAAGTCGCTTATTTCATTATGCTCATCAAGAGATGCACAGAAAAAATGTCGAACAAAACACGCCTTATTCTTTTTTAAAAAAACCGGTTTCCAATTACTCCGTCTTAATGAGCTATGATTTTCATTTGGATTCTGAAAACAACCTAAAATTAATTGAAGTGAACACGAATGCGGCTGCTTATTTATTTGCTGATGCCCTTAATGGCTTTCATAATAATTCTACTTTTGAAAATTCGATTGACAAATTAAAAAAAAGCTTTGAATTAGAATGGAATTTCTATAATTATAAAACACAAATATCATCTGACCGTTCGCCCCTTTCTATAGGAATATTGGATGAAGATCCTCAATCTCAAAAGATGCATTTAGAGTTTCTTATGTATCAATCTCTTTTTAAGTTATGGGGTTGGAAAGCAGAAATCATTGATGTCAATCATTTAAGATCCAATGCGTTCGACCAACTTATAGACAGTCAAGATCAACCTTTTGATTTGATTTATAATCGCTATTGTGATTTTTATTTAAATAAAGAAAAATCACACTTGGTGTTGAAAGCTTTTCTTTCAGGAAAGCAAGCCTTTTCTCCACAGCCCTATGAGTATCTGTATTTGGCTGACAAAAGACGGCTGATCGAATGGTTTAAAAGTGCTGATTTAAGTGATCTAAAGAAAAACATTCCTGCCATTTTTAAGGTGACCGATTTTTCTGCCGAAGAACTTTGGGCTCAAAGAAAAAACTGGTTTTTTAAACCCCAAACAAGTTTTGGTTCAAAAGGAGTCTATCAGGGAGCCAAGCTAACAAAGAAAAAATTTTTAGAGATTCTAACTGACGATTATTTAGTTCAAGAGTTTATTCCCCCCTCTAAAATTCATCTTAATCAACAAGAGTACAAATTGGATTTTCGTTTTTACGCTTACAAAGATGAAATTCAAAATGCCATCGCTCGACTCTATTCTGGACAACTCACCAACTTCAACACCGTTGGTGGAGGATTTGCATCACTCACTTTGACTTAGTGGTTGTTGCAAAATAGTAGCTGTTTTGCAACCGCCACTTAGTGATTGATGCAAAATAGCCACTCCTTACAAACCCTTACTTTTTACAGGCACAGAGTCTTTGTAAACTTGACGATGACGTTGTGTCTGTTTCAAAAGTAGCATCCCAAACCTTGTAATTTCCGTTAACTTGGCATCCCATGCGAGAATTCGATACCGACGCTGTTAATGTTTTTGAAAATGCGCTGACAAGAACATCATAGCAATTGGTATTGCTTCCGGCGCGCTCACCAACGTAATTAATGATTGAATTTGAATCAACTCCTCCATTTGAGTAACAAGCATCCTCACAACTTTGGTTTGCTGCGCCAAGATACCAGCAACGTCCGTTGTAGGGCGTGCCACCGCATGAATCTTGAAGCGTAACTGTTGATGTTGTTCCATCAACAACAGCATTTGAAGACGGACTACTGAGCTGAACATAAAAGACTTCTTCTCCTTCTGGAGTTCCATCATTAGTTACAGGAACACTAATGTATCCAAATTGATTTCCGGTTGTAATGGTTAAAGTCCCCTCGCTATGAGTATAATCACTTCCAGAAAGCGCCGTACCGCTACTCGTTTCCCACTCAACTGTAACGTTGCTTTGTGCAATTGTATTAAGATGAATGGGAATCTGAGCCGTTCCTGCTGTTTCAAATGCATAACTGGGCTGAGCAGAAATAATGTGTTTTCCATTTTCAATACAACCACAGGCTCGTTCTGCACCAGCCTTGAGCGCTGAAGCTTCTGTGAGAGGCGATGATGCAATGTTAGTTTTGCTATCAGCAAAATAACACCCCACTCCTGCGGTGTTGTCACCGCCAGTGAAACCACTAGGCGATTTGCCCAGGCTTATTAAAGCGCTCTCACAAGGGGTGTAGATTCCAGCAGGGAGTCGACTGCCAATGTTTCTTGTGTTTGTCCAATCATAAAGACTCGTTCCACAAGCATCAATACAGCTTTGTCCGCTTGAGCTTAACTTCCAGCAAGTGTGATAAGTAGAATCAAATCCACCAGAGCAACTTTGTAAAATATAAACACGAACAGAATCATTTGTAATTGTCGCATCTGGAGCATTGCTGATGCTCAAGGTAAAATATTTGTTATTTCCTGCAGAAACCGTAACCGGCACACTGATTGTCGTTTGACTTGTTCCTGAGCTAATTGTTCCCATTCCTGATGTGCTTGTATAATCGGTTGGTGCCACCGCTGTTCCATTGGTCGTGCTGTAGCTAAACGTGATATTGCTTGAAGCCGTAACATTTAATTGAACAGGAATTTTAACGACATTTCCAGCCTCTTTGTAACGAATGATGTAATCCGTAGGAACAGAAAGTTTAAGTAGTATTCCGTCCATGCAAGAACAAACCCTTTGTTTTCCTGATTGAAGAGCGGTTTGAGTTGTTCCATCCATCACTTCGGGTACACGGCGACGAGTGCCATCATAATAACACCCAATAGAATTCATGTTAAAGGTATCTTCTGTTACTGTTGTTCCTGGAATAGAAAGAAGATCCATCACATTTTTGCAATGAGTGTTTGTTCCGCCCGATCCTGTAATGTTAATTGTTCCATCACTTGTTCCTCCACGACTGGTGCATGTTGCATCACAATTTGCCCCTGAAGTTCCTAAGAACCAACATTGGTCTTCATAATAAACGCCGGAGCTACATGGGCTTGTGCTGTATGTGATGGGACCTGCAGTACTGCGTGTGCTAACGTTTCCAGCAACGTCTTTCGCCCAAGCGTAAAGAGTTTTTTCTTCATCGACATCAGCAATATCAAAACTACTTGGTAAAGCCGATGATTGCCAAGAGCAACCACCAACATCATTATTATTTTCTCTAATGCACCAATGGGAATGAGTGCCATCAGTAGTAAATGAAATTGAGAAAGGATTACTATCCGTTGGGTCATCTTCATTGATTGTAAAAGCCGTGATACTAGGAGCCGTTGTATCCAAAGTAACAGGCCCACTGCTTGAACGAGCGCTCACATTCCCTGCCGCATCTTTAGCCCAAGCGTAAAGAGTTTTAGCGTTATTCGTTGAATTTACAGTAAATGACGACGGCAAAACGGACGATTGCCAAGAACAACCACTAACATCATTATTATTTTCTCTAATGCACCAATGGGAATGAGTGCCATCAGTGGTAAACGAAATTGAGAAAGGATTGTTTTTGCTCGGACTAGTTTCTAAAATTGTAAATCCCGTGATTGTTGGAGCTGTTGTATCTAGAACGTAAGCTACACTTGCCGATGAACAAGCAGAACTATTTCCAGCGGGATCGGTCGAATTTGCATAAAATGCATATGATCCCTGTGAAAGACTCGATGATGTAATGTTAATTGTTGTCGACGAAGCTGTTCCAGATCCTTTTTGAGTTGTGCATGAAGAATTTGAAAACAGTTTTACTATATCGCCAGAAACAACTCCTGAAACTCGAATAATTGGCGTAGAATTGTTTCCTGGTGAAGAAGCTGGCGTGACAAGACTTAAACCAGAGGGTGATGATGGAGGAGTGGTGTCTTTTGTCCATGTTACTTCTGTTGCGCTTGCTAAAGCTTGCCAATTTCCAGCCGCATCTGCTCCTCTTACGCATAAACGAATGAGTCCATCTGCGAGACCAGAAATGTTATTCGTGATTTTTGTGCTAACAAGAATTGCAGATCCGCTATATCCCGTTGAACTACTACATGATGTTGACCCTGAAAGCCCGACTTTGTAAACGTAATGTGTCACTCCCGATCCACCCACTGTTACGTTGAGCGTAGTGGTGTTATTTGTTCCCGTCGGTTGGCCACTCAGTGTCGCCGTCGGAGGGACAGTGTCTAAAACATAGGTCACGCTTGCCGTAGAACAGGCAGAAACATTTCC
>CAYMLA010000153.1:0-6431 GCA_964390785.1 uncultured Bdellovibrionales bacterium
CGAATAAAAAACAGTTATAGCCAAGATTCAAAATTACGTCTTAATATTTACGAAGCGAAAACTAAAAAGCTTCTCAAAGAAGATGTGGTGTTTTTATGAATTACAACACCATTTATGCTACAAGCGCTTGTGAAACGGGCATTCGAGTGGGTCGAAATGTGAGGTTTTGGGGCAATTATGTTAATGGTTCCTATAGGGTCTTTGCCAGTGGAGAAACTCCTGATTTTAGAGGGAATGAAGTTATAAATTCAAAAATTCAATTGGCTGCAGGATATACTAATAGTGAAGTCGTTTATAAACCGACTGTTAACGCTCGTTTAATTGGAAATGTGGCAATAATTCAGGTGGGAGCTTATCCCTCAAAATCGGTTGACAGGACGCCGGCTTTAAATAATTGCATATATTCAAATAAGGGAGCCATTGAGCGAATACTTGAGAAAAACACATTTACGTGTACAGGCGATTTATTTATTCCTAAAACAGTTAAGCTGGAGTCTTGGCAGGTTGGGCCACTTGCTGCGCCTAAATAGTGGCTGGTGCAAAAAGGAGGAGTAATGAATTTCTTTAAGTTTCGTCATCAGTTTATACTTATGGTTTTTTTTACTTTTACTCTTGTTCTTGTTTTTTTTCAAAATTGTGGTCCAGGATTTCAACGAGCTGATTTAGGTGAAGTGAATTCAGGAAGTCAAGACGAAAGACCGACGGAGTCTTTTAATCAAGAAAATTTTGTTAGCGATCAAAACAATGATTCATTGGTTGATGAAAATAATAGTGAAATATCAGATTTTAGTGATCCTAATCAGGTTGCGTGGCCGACAGTTGAAGATGATAACAATCTGAGTGATAATGAAGATTATTCGTTTGAACAAATAGGTGACGAAGATCAGTCTTCAGATATTATTCCAATCAGCGGAGGCGAAGATTCAAGTTCACAACTAGGTTCTAATGATGGCGTTGATACGGCCTCTAGGCTTCCTAGTGAGTTTAAAGAACCAAGGATTTATAGTTTTTTAGCATCTCCTACAAAATTGGCCATTGTGATTAATTTAGGAAAAGTGACTCGTGGGACTTATGGTCCTTATTTTTATCAGAAGGGAGATAGAATTACGGGGACAAGTGAACATGCTCTTTATCGAAATGGAAAACAAATTGGAGTTTTAAGACTTCCTGATGGAAAAGAATATACGGCCAGCTCTGCATTAAATGGTCATTCTCTTTATACGTTTGATCAATTTAGTGATGATGAACTGCTTTCGGCGATTAAGTCGCCTAATGCAAACGGGAAAGTGGGGAGCTCGATTGATAATTATTCTTATTACATAATTAAAAGCACAAAAGGTTTAGATGAGTCTTATCAATCAGGAAGTAAGCCTGTTGGGATATATCGTCATACACAACCGATTAAATCAGCAGTAACAAGTCCCTATCTTCAAGATTATCGAATGATCACACGAACAGTTTTATTTTTAGAACTTCCTCAACAGTTAAGAGATCAAGAGGTTTATCACGTTGAGTTTAATTCAGGAGAAGATCAATTCACCGTTCAGTATAAACATGATTCAAAACTCAATTGGACTCAGGTGATTAAAGTTAATCAAATGGGTTATCATCCTCACGCTAAACATAAGCAAGCTTATATGGCTGAATGGATGGGATTCAGCGTTGGAAAACAAAAAGAAGGATTTGTTGATTTTTCTGAATTTAAAGAATTTCATCTTATAAATGGAAATAGTGAAATTGAGTTTACTGGTTCAGTTGTTCTCTCTCAATCGCAGCAAGAAAAAGATAAAAGCAATAATGGAGGAGAATTTTATAATTTAAATAAAGCAGATGTTTATCTTATGGATTTTGGAGCTTTCAAAAAAGAAGGAGCATATAAAATTTATGTTCCTGGCTTAGGAGTTTCTTGGCCATTTCGAATCTATAAAGAATTGTACTTGGATCTTTTTAAAATTGGAATGAATGCTATTTTGTTTCAAAGAAATGGTGTGGAGTTAACAAAACAGCATGGTTTGGGTTTGTCATCTCGTCCTCGAGATCGTCATCCTGATGATGGGGCTATTTATCATTTAACGACAACTCGCATTTCTGAAACGGATAATGGGTTAAACCTTTCAGGTAAGAGTAAATTTGATGTAGCTAAAACAACAACGGGTGAAACTGTTAAGTGGGCATGGGGAGCACATCGTGATGCTGGAGATTGGGATGTTCGCTATTCTGCATTGGATATGGCCGATAAGTTAGTTGAGTTCAGCCGACTTTATCCAGGCTTTGTAAAAAAAGTAAGGCTTAATATTCCGGACGCTCATCCTAGCATACCAGATACGTTAATGGAGGCAAAATGGTCTATTGATTTTTTTAAACGCGGTCAAGACTCTCAAGGGCCTCTTGGACAACCTCGTGGTATTTATGGAGGTCATGAGCTGGATTCTTATTCGGGAATGGGGGAAACATCTTGGGATCAGGGAAGTCGTCTTTTTGTTTATGCTAAAGAGCGTTGGTCTAGTTATCTTTATACTCGAACGGCAGCTCGATTTGCTTACGTTTTAAAAAGCTACGATTTAAATTTAAGTTCTGAGTATTTACAATCAGCCATCGATGCTTATAATTGGGCACAGAATGAGGTTGATCATCTTAATGAAAAATCAGGCCAAGATAATAATATTTGGAACAGTCGAGTAGAAGCTGCCTTGATGCTTTATTTGGCTACAGGAAATTCAAAATATCATAATGATTTTTTAGCTCAGTTTAAATATCACCCAGGTGTTACTCTCAATGATTGGTTTTTTAGACAATGGAATGCAGCTAAATCTTATGTCAGCTTTCCATCAAACCGAGAAACTCATGTGATCACATTAGCTGAAACACAAAAAGCTTTTAGCAATTGGAGTTCTGTCAATAAAAAACCAGTGGGAGGATTTGGTAATTTTTCAGATCCATGGGAGCCAATGTTTTTTGGAAATACACCAACTTCTCCTGTTTTAAGTGGTCGTTTTTTGGTTCATGCGTTGGCTTTAAATAAATCAAATTCAGAGATGGTTTCAAAATTTAGAAATATGATGGAATCAGATTTGCAGTTTGGTTTTGGCTGTAATCTTCAGGGATTAAGCTATTATACTGGAGTGGGTTATATGAGATCAGATGATGTAGCATTGGTTGTTGATGAGTTGATGGCAAGAAAGAAAATTCCAGTTGGGATTGTATTGTTTGGAACGGCTCAAAAAAATAAAGAGCCAGGGATTTATGCTGCAAATTATGTTAAACCATTTTCATTTCCATCTTGGCCAAGTGATTTTCCGACCAATGCTTTGCGGGCAGGATATGAAAAAAACATAATGCTTTCTGAGTATCAGATTGATTCTAAACTCATATATCTTCCTCTTGTAGCAGGTGCTCTTGCTGCAACAGCGGAAGAACAGTAGAATGGGCAGTGTGGTTTTAGCTTCAATTTAATAGGTTGATAAGTAGTGGCTGTTTTGCAATAGCCACTAAGTGATTTTATTTTCTTGTATTTAGTTGGCCGAGCGATAATCCTCCATCGTTTGGGGGAACTTGTTTGTGAATAAAAACTTCGATATTGTTTTTTTGACAAAGGGCGATTGTATTTTCAACAAGAATGGCATTTTGAAAGCATCCCCCAGAAAGACAGATTCGATTTTGTTTATAAGAACTGGACATTTTGAAAATAAGTTCAGCACAAGTTAGATGAAACTTCATTGCAATTTCATCAGAAGGGACTTTGTTGGATAAATCACACAGAGCTTCTTCAAAAGTGAGTCTCCAATCCCATAGTTTTAATCCTGATTTTGATTGGTCTAATTTAATCGAGTAAGGATTTAATTTATTGGATGATTTTTCTGCCAATTGCTCTAATGCAATGGATGCTTGTCCCTCAAAATCAATATGGGTGTGTAAGTTGAGCAAGCATGCCATTGCGTCAAAGAGTCTTCCAATGCTTGAGCAAAATGGAGAATGAATTTTTTTTTCGATCATTTCATAGAGAAAAGGAATTTTTGTTTGAAATGCTTTAAGTGATTCAAGTGAAGAAATTAAAGATTGTGGGAGATTGAGGTTAGAGAGTAAGGACGCTAAAATTCGCCAAGGTTCTTTTGTTGCTAAATCTCCTCCAGGCAGACAAAAAGGGCGAAGGCTTCCCACACGCGAAATTTTATTTTGATCCGTGACCGAAAAAAATTCGCCTCCCCAAATGGTGTTGTCATGTCCTAGTCCTGTTCCGTCCCATGCGATCGCTAAAAGAGGCCCATTAATCTTGTTGTCATTCATGCATGAAAAAACATGAGCTTCATGATGTTGTATAGGAAAGACAGGACGACTTAATTGTTGTGCATATTGAGAAGAGTAGTAATCAGGGTGCAAATCACAATGAATGGTTTTAGGTTTTAAATCAAAAAAATTTTGAAAATTTTTGATTTCTTGATTAAAAGCAAAGATTGATTTTTTAGTTTCAAGGTCGCCTAAGTGTTGACTCATGTAAACAAAATCATTTCTAAGAAAACTAAATGTGTTTTTTAAATGGCTTCCGACGGCTAATGTTTCTTGTTGTTTAAAGTTCACAGCAACCGGAAGAGGGGCGTATCCTCTAGAGCGGCGAAAAAGAACGGGGTGATTATTTATAATTTTAACAATTGAATCATCGACGTGCCTTAAGATTGGACGATTATGAACAAGAAAAAAATCAGCAATTTCATTTAATGCATCAAGAGCTTCATGCTCATCTGTACAAATGGGTTCTTCTGATTGATTTCCACTTGTTGCAACAACGGGGCTATTTAGTTCTTGAGTTAAAATCCAATGCAAGGGAGAAAAGGGCAAGAAAGCACCAATCCATGAATTATGGGGAGAAACAGGGGGAGCTAGAGATTGTTTTTGTTTAAGAAGGACAATTGGAGCGCGAATAGAGGTGAGTTCTTTTTCTTCAAAGTCGTTTACAAAGCAATAGTGTTTTATTTGCTCTAAGTTTGAAAATAAAACGGCGAAAGGTTTTGACTTCCGTGATTTTCTTTTTCTTAAAGTGAGAAGGGCTGATTCATCTTGAGCATTGCACATTAAGTGAAATCCGCCAATTCCTTTAACGGCTACAATTTTTCCTTGTTGAATAAGTTGAGCGCAAGAAGTAATGGCTTGATCATGTTCAGCAAGAACATGTCCTTTTTTGTCCCATAGTTCAACTTTAGGCCCACATTCGGGACAGGCATTGGGTTGCGCATGAAAACGACGATCAGTGGGATCATCGTATTCACTTTGACAAGCAGGACACATTTTAAATGTTTTCATTGAAGTGAGGTGGCGGTCATAAGGGATAGCTTCGATTATGCTAAATCGCGGTCCGCAATTTGTGCAATTGGTAAAAGGATAACGATAACGACGGTCATTCGGGTCAAGAATTTCTTTTAAACAGTCTTTGCACGTGGCCAAATCAGGTAAAACCAGTGCTGTTTTATCTTTGCTAAGTTGGCTTTTGATGACAGAAAAGTCGTTAAATTGTTTTTTAGATATTTGTTTAATTGTAAGAGTATTAATTATAGAAAGCTCAGGTTTTTTACTTTGAATCAACTCTATAAATTGGCTCAAAGCTTCCTTATTGCTATTGATTTGAATAATTACGCCTTCAGCAGAATTATTGACCCAACCGTTTAAATTTAATTCTTTTGCAAGACGATAAATAAAGGGGCGAAATCCTAATCCTTGAACAAGGCCTTTAATTTGGATTTGCCAACTTTGCTTATTCATTGTTGAGAGACCTTGTTGAGTCTATTTTTGATGAGCGATTGGATTGCATCAAGGCAGTGTTCATAATTCATGAGAGCAATATTCTCGCTAAAATCAGGAATATGAATAAAGCCAATTTTTGTATTTTCATTTTGTAATTCCAATAGGGCTTTATAAAATAAAGTGTTGCAAACATAGGTGCCGGCAGAATTAGAAATTTCTGCAGGAGTATTTGTGTTTTTGAGTTCATCTAACATTTCTTTTATTGGAAAATTTGTTTTTAGAGCAAGAGGGGCATGAGGTTTTATGGGTTCCTCTTCGGGGGAATATCCTGAATTATCAGGTTGTGAAGAGTCCATGAGGTTGATGGCAAGTCGCTCTAAGCTGATTGAGGATCGTTTTGACGCTTGTCCGAAGCAGAATATCCAATTGGGTTTATGTAATAGGGCGAGTTTATGAAGTGGGGTGAATGCGTTTTTAAAGTCAACCGGCAAAATAGAAATTTCTAGAGCACAGTCATTATTGAGATTTGAATAGAGGTCGTGAACCAACATTTTAGAAAAATTAATTTGTTTTCCACCAAAGGGTTCAAATCCTGTGCAAATGACCTTCATCAAAAGCCCTCCCTATATTACAAAAGGCACGCAACAAAACAGCCAACTTTTTCGTTGGCTTCGCTCAAATCTCACTATTTCGCAACA
>CAYMLA010000154.1:0-6359 GCA_964390785.1 uncultured Bdellovibrionales bacterium
CATAACACCTTCTGCCCAAATCTTACCCTTATATCCTGTTGCGTGGGGTGAAACATATCCAGAACTCCAATAATCATCCCAATCATAGTAGTCACCATCACTGTATAAATCCAATTCCACAACAATTCGATCTCCAACAGATCCAATAACTGTAGCTAAAGATTCTCCACCTCGATAAGAGCGATAACCATAATCACGATCAACACGTGTTGTTCTCACTCTTTTTCGATCACTGTGATCATCATCATCACTACTACCACCTTTTTTACCGCAACCAATAGTTAATCCTGTTACCAATAAAAACAGAACCAACAAACCGAATAATTGAAGTAAATGCGTCGTTTGTTTTTGAATTTGTGTTTTCATAACAAATCCCCTTTTTCTCCTTTCACTATTAATATTAAATAGTGAATCAATAGTTAAAAGCTTTATTTACATCTAATCCCTTAAAAGAGCCTAATAATTTATATCCATTTCCTACTTTAACTGTTTCAGTTAAGGAATCCCAACTCCACTTAGCATTACATTCATAAGGTCCTCGTGATAAAAACCAACAAGGAACATCTTCAGGACTTTGTGGAGCAAGAACGATCTCAAAATTTTTAAAGTAAATTTTTCCACTCACTGTATCTAACAACTCGATGCCGCCGCCATCGCCTTGATCAATTGTCGATGCCTCATCAATAACCAAAAGCAAAGCGCCTAAGTTATCACTAAAATAACCAATAAAAACTTGTTTTCCAGATAAGGTATGCCAATTGTTATAAGCGTATTCTGGACGGCCATCATAATCGGCTTTCTTGTTATCAATTTTTACCTTACCTGTACCCGACTCTTGAGAACTCCAAATAAATTCTCCATTATCATAATAAGAAATTGAAATTTTACCCGCGTATTGATTATCTTTTAATTCTTCAACATTGACTGAAATATGAATATGCCTTGGATCATTGAGTTGAAAATAATCCGTTGTGTATTCTTGAAATCGCTCCCACTCATAACCACTAGAAAGCTCTGGCTCAAACTGCGCTGTTGCACCACCAAAGTCTGTATAAAATTTCTCTGCCTCTGCTGTAGACGTTTGACTACCGTCTAAGTCAGGAGCCGATGGAACTTGTTGATTATTATCTGAAACAGTTCCAGTCCCTTGAGGAGACGGAGCCTTAGCATCATCTTTATTCTGTTTGGCACAACCAAACACGAATATTGAAATGATAAAAATTAAAACTAACTGTTTCATATTTTCTCCAAATTAAAACTATACTCCTACTTGATCATTGTGCGAAAAGTAGACCATCCCCCTATTTTTTACTCTAATTATCTGAAATCATATGATTATTAAAGAATTCTGTAAAAAAAATAGTCGCTTTTTCATTGTCAAAGTCATCTGTGTCTACAAAAAATTGTCACTGTATTTTCAAATTAAAACGAAAAAAACTTCTCAACTTTTGTCCAGTCTTGCCGATAAATAATTAAGCAATTCTTGTTAGGGGAAAGGTTTAAAATGAATCTTAATTTTTATAAGCTGATTGCAATCGGATCTGTTTTATTTTTTACAGCGCGAATGCTGTTAGCCATCTATCCTATGTAATGGCTGCTGCAAAACAGCCACTATGTAGAAACTGTTTTTTGCCAATTTAATGAATTTGCAACAACTTCTCTATCTTATATTTTATTTCAAAAATTAATCCGCTTTAAGATAAACATAGTTTTGTTTGAGAATGGCTTTAGGATAATAAAAATTTAAAATATCTGAATACTGCCAGCCCTGAAGAGCGAGTTGTCGCCCCCCCCATTGACTCATTCCTACACCATGACCAAAACCTTTCCCATTAAAAATCCATTGATCACCTTTTCTATTAAGACTAAAAAGAGTGCTTTTAAAACGTCCAACACCTAAAAGATTTCTAAATTCAGCTCCTTTAATTTGACAGTTATTTTTTTTATCTATCACAACAACATGGGATATGCGTGATGAAACCGATGCTCTATAAAATCTTAAACGATCAATCGATTTCATTCGACAATGAGTTTTTAATAATTCTCCGAGCTTCTTTGAGGAAATACTATAACTCCATTTATCATAAGGACTTTTTACAAAAAAATTTTCTTCGATCACTCCACTATCAAATTGCACCCCTTTCCAAACTTCACTTGGCGAGACCGTATAACCCGCAGAATCAGCATGATAATAAGCTTTTAATAGAGACCCATTGGGTTTAACTAAAACCTGTCCTTGTGTTTCTCGAACAGCTTTGTTCACTCTTTCATGCCACTTTTGTCCTAACTTTGTTAAACGCTCTAAACAATAAACTTGATCTTGAACTGTTGATTGAACATCAAAAGCAGAGTTTTTTCTGTGTTCCATTTGAGATAAAACATAAGAACGAACACTGATGGATTGAGCTTTGATCATTTCAAAAGGCCACTGAACAGGAATCTCAGAAACCACAACACCTTTAACATAATCCTCTAAGGGAACTAAACCAATAAGAGAAGTTTTTTTATTATCTCCAAGAAGAAATTGAATCTGAGCCGGCAACTTAACATCTTTCCACATCAAATTCTGAGCCGAAACAAAAAAACGTTGTCCAGAAAAAGACAGCTTCTCTTTGCCTGTATAAACAACCCACTGATTATCATTATAAAATAGACTAAACTTTTGAATAAATCCAAGACTCAATGGCTTAGTTTGATCAGTATGGACGGTAAAACTTGATCCATGAAGATTAAATCCCTTAGAAAAATTAAGAAATGTAAAATCATAAAGATGCACCCGAACTAAGGGAGATAGTGTCTCAGAATAAGAGAGCGCACTTAAACAACAACAAAAAATGAATAATTTGATATAAAAAATTTTCAACTAACCGTCCTTGGATAGTAAGCGAGTGGAAATTTTTTGATGTTTCCACTCCGGATTAACCTCTAAACAATTCTCAACTTAGTTTATCTGTTTTTGCTACTACATTATCAATAAATGGTTGAAATAAATCAATGGGTAATGGAAAAATAATTGTGTTGGTCTTGTCATTTGCAATATCATTGAGTGATTGCAAATAAGCCAATTGTAGTGCTGATGGAGACTTTGCCAAATTTGTTGAAGCTTCAGCCAACCTAATTGAGCGTTGAAATTCTCCTTCCGCACTGATAACCTTTGCTCGTCGTTCACGCTCTGCTTCGGCTTGCTTTGCCATTGCTCTTTGCATTTCTTTTGGCAAATCAATATGCTTTACTTCAACCGTCGAGACTTTTATTCCCCAAGGTTCAGTCGCTCGATCTAAAATATCTTGTAAAGCTTCATTTACCTTATCACGACGAGAAAGAATTTCATCCAATTGATATTGCCCCAAAATAGATCGCAAAGTGGTTTGACCCAATTGAGTAGTTGCAAAATAATAATCTTCAATTTGAGTGATTGCATCTTCAGGAGAAATCACACGAAAGTAAACCACAGCATTGACTTTCATGCTCACATTATCAGAAGTGATCACATCTTGAGGTTGAATATCCATTGTGATCGTTCTTGTATCAACCTTAATGATTCGTTCAACTAGCGGAATAAGAATAATAAGTCCTGGGCCTCTTACACCAACCGAACGTCCAAACCTCAAAATAACACCACGCTCCCACTCTGGTAAAATCTTAATCGCTGATGCCAATAAAAATACAATTACAATCAACAGCCCCGTTCCAAATCCAAAAGTCATAATTTTCTCCTTTTTGTTAAATGATCTCTTTTAATTTACTTCGTGCAATATATCCAAAGACATACAACTAGTTAGTGGCTGCTGCAAAACAGCCAACTTTTTCGTTGGCTTCGCTCAAATCTCACTGCGACGTACTTAATGTACGACTCGTTCGATTTGAGCTTCGCTCGCCTCAAATTTGACTATTTTGCAGCAGCCACTATAGACTTTTCGACCTTTAGTTTTAAACCTTTATTTCCAATAACCTTAATCTCATCACCTAAAACAAGAGGTTCATCAGCAAAAACAGCCCAAATTTCACCTCTAATTTCGGCTTGCCCTTGTTCTGGCTTATCTTGATTACAAGTTCGAATCGTACCCAATAAACCGATCAAATCATCGTAGCTGCCTCTTTTTTTAATCCGCGTTGAACCTAAGGCCAACCAAGTCAATCCAAGGATAATTAAACCCAAAAAAAGGGCTGTTGGAACAATTAATGTTAAAGGAACAGCATGCCCTGTTTTTTCATAATCAAAAAGAAAAACACTCCCTAAAATAAAAGATGCAATTCCACCAATTCCTAAAGCTCCAAAACTGGGAAGAAAAGCTTCCGCGACAATGAATGCAATTCCCAATAAAATCAAAATAACCCCCCCCCACCACACTTCTAGTTTATGCAAAGCGATCATTGAAACAACAAGACCAATTCCTCCTAAAACTCCAGGAGCAATCAGCCCCGGATGAGTTAATTCATAATAAATTAGTCCAAGAGACCCCATAAACAACATATAAGCAAACTGAGGATCTGCAAGAATCTGCAAAACTTCAAAGCGAAAACCCGAATCAAAAGTAAAAATAGAACCTACAGTTACTTTACTTTTTTGGCCATCCAATAAAGTAACTTCTCTTCCTTCAGAAAATTGAAGAAACTCGATTTTTTCAGAAAACACACCATCAATAGCTCCCAAACGAGCCGCTTCTTCAGAACTAACGGCTTTAGCTTCTGTTACTATTTTTTCACCAAATTCTTTATTTCGTTGACGAAGATCGGTCAAACCTTCAAGCCAACTTTTTGTGTCATTAATCAATTTTTTCCTCAAATCTTCTGGGGTCTCTTGGCCTGTTGCCAATATGGGTGTTGCTGCGCCAATATTGGTTGCCTTCATTGCTCCACTGACATGACATGCCTGCAAAATAATAGCACCAGCACTTCCCGCGTGCCCACCAGAAGGATAAACCAAACATAAAAAGGGAATTCTTGAGTTCACAATTCTCTCAACAATCATGCGTGTGCTCTGAAGACTCCCACCAGGCGTATTGATAAGAACTAAAATTGACGAACACTGTTTCTCTTCTGCTTTCTTTTCGGACTGCAATAAATAATCATACGTTGCAGGACCCATTGTTCCTGTCATCGTCATTTCAAGAGTGCAGGACTCTCCATACGATTTTGATAAAACAAATAAAAATAAAAAAACAAACGACATTGATAATTTCAAAATTTAAACTCCATTTTCAATCAACTGAATAACTAATTGTAAATCAGTCCAAGTTTGTTTTTTATAACTGATATTATCTAATAGGTAAACAGGAGAATAAGTAAACACGTATTCCATTTGGTTTAATTTGTACACTTTACCCCTAATTTGATCAAAGTCATTTTCTAAAAAAAATTTTCTATACTCTGGATGTTCAAAAATAACGACTTTTGTTGACCCTGATTCAGCACAAAGATTCTGCAAAAAATTTTGACCCTCATTGCGATCTTCCAGTACCCATTCCATGATATGAGCCTCTTTATCAGAAATTTTCATTGCTGCTTGCATTTTTTTTAACATTTCAATCGATTGAGGGTGAAACAAACTTGGTTCCCAAGGGAATCGAAAAGTACAAAACAAGACATTTGCCCCAAATTCACCACAATGTTCACTTAAAAACAAGACAGGCTCAGATTTAATTTTAAAATTTGCTGAATCTCTAGGCAACAAGATAGAGCGTACCCCTAAAACACTCTTAAAGTAATCTAGCAATACGTTCATTGGACCCCCCAACGTCAACCCATTTCTATAAAGGCTGTAGCAAAATAGCCAGATTTTTTATTTCGCACCAATCATTATATATAGTGGCTGCTACAAGTTGGCTGTTTTGCAACTTGCCTAAGTGGCTGTTTTGCAGCAGCCACTATATAAATTTTTAGCTCAAGGTCAACAGAGTAATCCAAAGCTTAGAAGGCAATAACGCGAGAGATAAAAAAATAGGCAATTCTTTCCTCCGCCAACAGCCCAAATCGTAAATTTAAATCTCAATCTTCTCCATTTATTTATCTTTACTCCGATAAAAAAGCAACAGACTCACTAAAGGAGGTAACACATGGAAGTTTTACGAATTCCAGTCAGAACAATCAATAATGAAAACCTTACAAATGAACATATGGAATACATTGAATCTGTAAACAATTGCCTTTTTTGCGGAGCAAATCTTAAATTTAACTTTCAAACTGACTTTTCAACACTTGAAGTCAAAGAAGAGGCTATTTGTCCTGCCTGCCAAATAAAACTGAAAATAGAATCACATATTTTACAATAGAACTAATACAAATTTATCCGCAGCTGTAAGTTATTCATTTTCATTGATAACAGCTTCAATAGGATATCCATCAGGATCAATCACAAA
>CAYMLA010000155.1:0-6339 GCA_964390785.1 uncultured Bdellovibrionales bacterium
CTGGGGAATTCTTAGTTTTGTTATGTTAATGGGGAGTGTTTTACTTCAGTTTTTTTTGGTTCCAAAATTGGAGTTACGAGGGCCTTTTGTCGCTTTTTTTGTTTCTCAGATTTTTACCAACTTGCTTTTTTCTTTTTTTAGCAAAAGCGTAAGAAAAGAGTTGAATTATTTAGTTAGGGGACTGTTAAGGATTTTTATGTTTTTTAAAGTTTATAAATAAAAATTACTTTTTAGGCATTCTTTTGTTTTGCTTTGATTAGAGTAATATATATTTTTTTGGTTACTTTTTTTAATTTGCTTCGTTCGCGTTTTCCTGAGGTCTTCAATGGCGGGTAGCAATTCCGAACTATTATTAATAAAACGAGTTACATTTTTGTCATTTAACATGCTTGCATAATATTCTATTGCTTTGTTGTCAAAATTAACTAAAACATTGGGGACTCCAAAAGTGGGTGCCTCTAATGCTGTTGTTGAGTAGAAAGTAATATGAATGTCTGCAATAAAGAAACAATCGTAAATACTTTTTTCAAGTTCAAATACCATATTTTTGGGAAGCTTAATGTTTAAGTTTTTTAATGATTTAATATGTCTTGGAATTAAAATGAATTTATATTTAAAATTAGAAATATTTGCTTCAATTATAAAATTAATTAGACGTTTTAAGCCAATATCTTGGAGTGAGACGATAATATGGATAAAACTTTTATTTTTTATTCTAGATAACCGTTTGTTTCGCAACAAATAATTGATATAAGGATGTCCTGTTACGTAGATGTGTTTAGGATCAAAAAAAGAAGTTTTAGAAATTTCTACTGGCACAGACTCTCCAAAACAAAAAAGATATTTTGGGAAGTATTTTTTATCAAATCCATTAGAATATAAATTGTAAGCAGGATGTTCTCGGTTAATAACTCCATGTTGTTGTTCAATGAGAGGGATATGCAATTCATTACAGGCTGTTACTAAAGATTGATGAATGATGTTGTAGTAATCAGAAATGAAAACAACTTTAGGCTTTTTCCATTTAAGAATTATTTTAAAAACAAGCCTGTATGCAATAAATAAAACAAGTAGACGCTCAATGGGAATGTTTATGTTGTGTAACGCCATAATTTCTTTTAGAATTTTTTGATTTGAAAAACGTTTTTTTATCAAAAAAAAGGAGATTATAAATGAAATAGAATCAATTATGGAAGTTGATATTGGATTTGGATTAGTTTGTTTTTTAATAGGAAAATGTTTGCCCACAGGACGTTCAAAGTATAAAATTTTTTTTGTTTTAAGGCTTTCAAAAATTTCAATAAATAAATAGTTTTTGTATTTAGATTCAATCAGTCGATTTCCTGTGCTGTTAGAAAAGACTAAAATGTCACTCTGTTTTAAAATGTTTGAAATGCCAAATGTTATTTGTGTGATTCGTTTAAATTTTTGAATCCAGTTTAATTGAGTTGTTTTTTGATTAAAATCTGATGTTAGTTTTTCTCGGATAAGGAAATGGAAATAAATACGCAAAATAGGCCAAACTTGAATGTCGCCATAATAAATTTGACTTAGGTCGTATGTATTTTCGATTTTTTCGATTTGGTTCATGTTGGTTCATTTGTTAGAGTGAATAAAATTTAATTTTATTAGTTATGCTATTCTTAATTAAAACAAGACTTTATCTTCCTTTTCCAAATAAAACAGTCGAAAGAGTTTTAAGTGCAACTTTAAGATCTAATAACAGACTATAGTTTTTTATATAATAAAGCTCATATTGAAGTTTTTCTATTGCATCTTCGACGCTTGCTCCATAAGGGTAATTGATTTGTGCCCAACCAGAAAGACCTGGTTTTACTAAATGACGTAAGTTGTAATAAGGGATTTTTTTTTCAAGTTCTTTCGTAAATTCTGGGCGTTCAGGTCTTGGCCCAATAAAACTCATATCACCGCGAAGAATATTAATAAGTTGAGGGATTTCATCAAGTCGAGTGAGTCGAATAAATTTTCCGACAGGAGTGATTCGTTGGTCATCTTTTTGTGCCCAGAGAGCATGCCCTATTTCCGCATTAAGAGTCATAGAACGAAATTTATAAATGGTAAAAATGGTATTGAGATGACCGACTCTTTTATGACTATAAATTACAGGACCAGGGCTATTGATAAACACAGCAAGAGCTGTTAGTAATGCAAATGGTGAAAAAATGATGATAAGTATAAGAGCAAAACCAATGTCAAATAATCTTTTAAGTCTTTTAAGAAAAGGCTTGTGAAAAATTTCAAATCCCTCAGTAAATGTAATCCATGACCAATCAATCGTATAAAGCGGGATTTTGTTTTGAGTTAATTCGATAAATCGTCTTAGACTAAAAAGCGTGTACCCAGACAATCTTAATTGAGTCATAAAATTTCCCCAATCATTGTTAATAGGACGATCAACTAAAACAAGAGGGTGAGAAAATTTATTTAAAAGAATTTTGAATTGTTCAAGGGTTTGCAATGTAGGGTCAACCCATTGAACTTGATTTTGTTTGTGAGGGAGTTCTTTTTTTAAAAATTCAAGTCCCTTTTGAGGGCCAATGTAGATGAGGTTTAGTTTTGATTCAATGTTCTTGATAAGAGAAAGAATAAATTGTCGCGTAATAAAAGAAAAAACTCCATAAAGACCAAGGCTACCGATAAGTATTCCTCGTCCAACAAGACCTTTGGGGTTAATCGCAAGGAGATAGAGAAAAAAGGTAATCATCAAAAATGTTAGGGCAAGACTTAATAAAATACGAATAAATGAATGTTTATGCGTTTGCCAGTGCTGAAAGCGATAGAGTTCTAATGAGTAATTTGACATGAACTGAAAAAACACAATGCCCAAAAAAGTTGGAGTGATTAGAAACCATGGATTAAACTGCTGAAATCTCAGCAGATGTAAGAGACCAAAGGATAATGATAAAAAGAATAAATCCAAAAAAATAAGTGCGAATTGAAACGGTCTTGCTGATTTCATAACATAAAGAACGTCGCGCATAATAATAATGTGGTCAATCTAAGAGTAATAGGAAACAGGCGAATTGAACACCGCATTAACTTTTGGTGATTGGGTGTGTTTTAAGGAGGAGTTAATTTTGTTTTTAAATTGAATACAAAGAAAATTAGAATCTAAAGATGAGCTGTTAATGTAATGCCTAATCGTGAAATTTTTTTAGCAATGTTTTGGCTTGAACCCTGTTATCAAAATTCAGAATTTTGTAATTCAGATGAAGCTTTAGAGCTTGCTAACAGTTATTTGCTTCTAATAATTATTCATCCTGAAAATCTTTTTTACTTCTTAAAGAAGTAGCAGAAAGTATTCATTACCACTAATACCCTAAAACTCCTTGAATCACAGTGGTGATTTGTTCCTCTGTGGCGTCTGGGAAGATGGGGAGGCTAATCACTTCTTGACTGATTTGATGGCAGACGTCCAATTGATGCTTTTGATTGGGGTAGAGTTCTTCGAGGATGGGCTGTTCTATAACTGGGGTTGGGTAGTGTATGGATGTGGGAATGGATTTTTCGGCCATGGCTTTTTGGAAGTCGTCACGATTTTTAATGCGTATAGTGTATTGGGCCCAACTGCAGGTGCGGTCTTGTTTAATTTTAGGCGTTGTTATGGTTGAGCTTTCAGCAAAAGCCTCGTTGTATTTTTGAGCGATGTCTTGTCTTTGGCTAAGTTCCCAATCAAAGCGAGCAAGTTTAGAAAGCAATATAGCAGCCTGTAAAGTATCCATTCGAGCGTTTGTTCCCAAGTGTGTGTGATAGTAACGCGACGATTGGCCATGGACGCGTAGTTTGGTAACAAGATCGGCAATGTTTTTATTGTTTGTAAATAATGCGCCTCCGTCTCCATAGCATCCAAGAGGTTTAGCTGGAAAAAAACTCGTTACTCCAATGGTTGAGAGGTTGCAGCTTTTCTTTCCTTTATAGGTGGCACCAAAACTTTGTGCCGCATCTTCGATAACAGTGATTTGATGAGCTTCTGCAATCGTGTTAATCGTGTCCATGTCAGCAGTTTGTCCATAAAGACTAACAGGAATGATTGCTTTTGTTTTATTGGTGATGGCTTTTTCAATAAGACGCGCATCAATGTTGTATGTGTCAGGTTCGATGTCAACAAAGACAGGCTTTGCCCCTCGATTGAGAATCGAATCAATGGTTGCAAAAAAAGTAAATGGTGTTGTGATCACTTCATCGCCGTGATTGACATTGCAAGCTCTCAAGGCCAAATCAAGGGCTTGTGTGCCGCTACCAGCAGTAATGCAATACTGAGATCCCGTGTATTTGCAAAGTTGATTTTCAAGCTCAGAAATTTCAGGGCCTAAGACAAATTGTCCATGCTCAAGCACGGTATTGATTCGAGTTTGGATGTCTTCTTTTAAAGCGGTATATTGTGTTTTAAGATCAACAAAAGGGATATTCATAGTATGGACTCCTTTTTATTTTTTATATTTAGCATCAGCTCCTCAATAATTTGGCTTAAAAAAACCAAAAAAGCAAGAAAATATTAATAAAATCAATGTGTTAAAAAAGCAAGGGTGTTGTTTTTTTTATCTTTTGAGTGTTTTTGTCTACAGTCAATGGTTTGTAATGGCAAAGGATGTTTTTAGTTAAAGAGTTCAAGTTTTAATAAAACATCTTGAAAAACTGAATTTTTTCAGTAGGGTATTCTTGGTTTTCTGTTAAAATTTTTTTCTATGTATGGTGGATGTTAAGCGTGTTTAATCAAAATTTAAAAACAGTTATTCTTTCAATTTTTAAACTTCTTTTGGCCGTTGGTCTTATTTACTGGATGATTCAAAAAGGTGTTCTTGATTTAACCATTGTGACTAAACTTTTAGATCCAGTCGTTGGCTTAGGGTGTTTTTTATGTTGTTTTATTCTTCTTGTTATAAACAATGCTCGTTGGGTGATGCTTCTTCGTTCTCAAGGCTGTCAAATCTCAAACAGACAATCGTTTCCTTTAACATTAATTGGGATGTTTTTTAATTACGCTGTGCCTGGTGGGGTTGGGGGAGATGTTGTTAAAGGTTATTATTTGGTTCAACGATTTCCAGCGCAGAAACTTGTTTCGGCAACAACTGTTTTTATGGATCGAGTGCTTGGGATGTACGGAATGACGTTTATGGCATCAATAGCACTTCTTTTTGATCTTCAAAAAGTGATGCAGCAAACATCATTAATTATGTTGGGTTTGGTTGCTTGGGGATTATTTTTTGGTATGTCAGCCTTTTTTTTATTGGCCTTTTCTTCACGATTAAAACATTATTTAGGGATTGATTGGTTGTTTAAACACATTCCTGGCGGACAAGTCTTGGATAATCTTTATCAAGTGATTTATCTTTATGGGCGAAATCCAAAAGTGTTTTTTCTGTCTATTGGAATAAGTTTGTTTTCGCAATGCTTTACAATCTTTTTTGTGTTCTTTTTTAGTGTTATGACCAGTGATGTGAGCCTTCCTCTTGTTTCCTATTTTATTGTGGTTCCTTTGGGATTAATATGTACAGTGTTGCCTTTAACGCCAGCAGGAATTGGCGTTGGCCAAGCTGCGTTTTATTATTTATTTGTTTTGTATACAGGAATTGAGAGTCAGATTGGGCCTAATGCCATCACGGCTTTTCAAGTGGTAATGTTTGTTTGGGGGCTTGTCGGAGTGTATTTTTATATCACATATAAAAAACCCAACAGTCAATAAAAGAAAATAAATGGTTATGTTGCTATGTTTCTTAGTTTAATCCAGAATGGTTTGAAATTTCTCGCTTTGCTAAAATAGTGATGATACAAAATACACATTGTACTTTAATCATACTTGAAAATTTTAAAAAAATTCTTGTTAATAAATCTGTAAGATTAGCAAGGATGTTGTTTTAGTCTTAAAAATACGAGGTTGTGATAATGTTGAGCTTTATTAGTCCGAAAAATTTACCTTTGAGTAAATATGAATGTCCAATTAGTGATTATGCATTTGTGCCTGAAGAAGGGTTACATTTATATTTAATGTCAATTGTGCCTCCTAAAAAGAAATTTTGTATTGAGTTTGGAGCAAGGGATGGCATGAAGGCGCATACAAGACATTTAACAGGGATTTTCGCGTAGCGCAGTTTAATTAAAAGTCCACTTTCTAGCATTACTACCAGATCCTCTGTGCCCCTTTCCTATTCTTTGTTTAATCAATTTTTAGCATTTTCTATCACAACAAGAATTTAATCCTAAATTCTGATCAAACTTCTTTTCGTGCAAAAGTTAAAAATACATCTTAACCCATCGAAACAAGCATCAGAACTCCAAGCAGTGTTGATAATGAAGTTATAACTTAATGCGTCTGAATAA
>CAYMLA010000156.1:0-6333 GCA_964390785.1 uncultured Bdellovibrionales bacterium
TGAGAACTGAAGACTGAAATCTGTAGGCTGCGGACGAAGTCCGCTCTATGATAGATGGATTTTATATTTTTGTGAAATAGTTCAGAAGCAGACAAAAATTATAACGGGGTTTTTGAATAAAGAATCGCCTATTACTTCATTGAATGAGAATGAAAAAAATGTGTATGAATTAGTAAAAAACAATGGCGATTGCAAAATTAATTTCTTGTTAGAGAATGTAAATATGACGAGAGCAGGATTGAAGAGTCTTCTTAAGAGAATGGCCATGGTGGGGCATATTAGAGTAAAAGGTAAAGGAAAAGGAACAATATATTTTGTCTGAGCGAGTTGCAATCTGTTGTAATGGACGCCTATAGAATAGAAATTCTGAAAAATGAGTTTAAACAAGTGGGTCAATTTTACTGAGCACCAAAGCTTCCAAGTTTTTTCACAGTCTTTTATCCAAGTTTAAATTTCATTTGCTCATGTGTAACGCACCATTACTTGTTGCGCTGGAAGTAGAGTAATCATTGCTAATCATTTGAATCAACTTAGATGTCAATTACAGAAGTAGCTCCCGAGAGAACTGACCCTGATGATGGTCTCGCTCCTAAAGAATCTTGCTGGGGAAGCCTTATTCGATAGGCCTCTAAAGCTTTATACAGTGCCCAGACCTGAAAGCTGGCAAGTGCATTTGGAGGCATAGATAACTCTGAAACTCCTGCGGTGACTCCTACATTATCAAGTAAATCAGCTCCAATAAGCAACCCAACATTTAACTCACTCTCCAAGGTTGTCTCACTGTTACATGGACTATTTTCTGTTAGTTCCTGGTACTTGTCAAAATAAAGAAACTCATCGATTTCGACTGCCTCAGGACCACTTAAAAACTGTATAATCTTAAATATATTAGCAGTGATATCAGTTTGTACAGCAATATTTTTTGCATTAAGCAGACCAAGAACAATTAGGGCATTTCTTGTAACTTTAGTTTTTGTACAAACCTTTTTGCTGTATGATGAATAAAGCAGGTTAGAAAGATTGACCGGATCGCTTAACCTTCTTTTCATTTCAGCTTCAATCCACTTCAAATCTTCTAAGTTAGCCGATTCAAGCTCAATCTTAGTTTCTGTCTTGTATTGATCATCAAATTTATGATGTTTATCCATGATGCTAGAAAAATATCTCAAATAGTATTCTCTTTGAGCATCTTCAGAATTTAAAAGCACATCACAAGCGAAAAAGCTTGAAGGCACCACTCCATCAAACAAGCTCGGGACAGTCGAACTATCCATCGGATGAAAACTAATAGGACTAGTATCACTCAAAAACATTTGTTTTATCATGGGCAAAACTACATTACGAATTTTAGTTCGCACAAAACCTGTTGGGTCTATCGCAAACCACTTATCACGTATTGCCATCTTAATCATATCTTCTTCGTTAGGCTTATTGCCAGTCATAGAAATTACAGCTTTACCCAAAAATCCAGGTGGTGGGATAGAAATAACACTTCCACTTTCCCAAGCCTGCAGGATGTCATCAGCGGAATGATGAAGACGAAGAAAGGCATCTCCTAACAGTGGACTATCTGAATTAAAAAGACTTTGTTCATTTAGCGTAATAAATTCGTTAATCCCAACAAGCAAAACTTTATCCCTAAACACAATTGGAGAATCTACCCAAGGGAACTGCTCTGTTAATTTCTTTAAAGAAACCAATTTAATACCTTCGATCTGAAAAAGTAAACTTGTTTTAGCACCCAAATTAAACTTATGATAGTCGGTCAAAAACATTATTGCCTGCCCGATACCGCGGACTAGAATTTCAATCTTGAAGCTAATGTTTTCCGAATCAATATATTCAATAACTTTGTTATAGCTAAAATAAGAGTTAACCGGCCAGAACTCAAAGCCAAGTTGCAAAGACTCGTCATCATTATCAAAAACTGAAACGTCGAAAAAACTAGATAGGGGAGCTAAATTACCCTCTTGATGGAACTGACGTTCAGTTAATAGATGTTCTAAGTTATTCTCAATAACATATCTAGCAATTTTTTTTTCAAAGATTCTATCAGCAATACCACCATCTTTCATCAAATCCTGCAGGCGGGAATTCAAGCACTGAGTTAAATTATAATTATAGGTTTTAAGTTTGTTTTCACCAACAAATACAATACCAGTATCAGACGAATCTTTATTATTTTTCTTGGCATCTTCCTTAATTTCTGCAATCACGTCTTTACAAATATTAGCTGCCATTTCAGCAACCATCTCGTCAAACTCTACTGACATTGGAACTTCCAGTTGGGCAAAGGCAGAGAAGGTATTAACGAAAAAAAACGACGAAAAAACTAAAATAGCGTATTTACTCATAAAACCTATTCCTTTATAAAAATCCTTGGTTTAAACCACTAATATTAAGGCCAATTCCAATCTATTACCAAAGATAGAGAGGCAATTTGTAATATTTCACTATAGTTTGTAAATTTTTCAAATGCTTATACGGCTCACTTGTATAATTGGCTTACCCTGCCCCTTGCATATTGTTGATGAAAATATAAAATCGATAAAAAATTGTTTTGTGGTAATCTAATAAATTTACTGCTGAATGAGTTTTTTTGTGTTGGACACCCTAATATTTAAAAAGTTTTAAAATATTTGAGGCAAGTATTTCTATATTCAAAATTGAAGTGAGAGTTATAATCTATAATTGGTGACAAAGCTTTTTAATTCATTAACTGAATTTGCAAGATGAGAAACATTGGCTTTTTTTAATCTCTCTAGGCTGTCATACCCCCAAGATACAGCAATAAAATCCACATCAAGTTTTTTGCAAGCATCGAGATCTCTTATTTCATCACCGATATAAAGGGAATTTTGTTTGTTTAATTTATAAGTGGAAAACAGTCTACTTAAAGTTCTATGTTTGCCAAAAAGACTTGAATCAGAATGTATGGCTTGAAAGCACTGTAAAATATTGTTCTTCGACAAGACCGTTTCAATGTTTTGTTTTGAATTTGAGCTTAAGATGTACAGTTTTTTTTCAGAGGTAGATATCTCTTCGATAAGTTCTTTAAGTCCCGAAAAGAGTTTTACTGATGAAAGATTTACATTAATATGATTTTTAACTTCTTTAACAAACTGAGGTAATTTATACAAGGGTAAGCCAATATGAGTTAAAGCTTCTCGCATAGATCGATGTCTAAAATCATCCTTAGTTATTTTCTTTTTAGCAAAACGTTTTTGGTTTGCATTACCAAATTCGATCACAAGTTCTAATGTGTCTGCAATAACTCCATCAAAATCAAATACTACGGTGTCCTTCATCGTTGTTCCTTTCATTTTAAAAGAAAAACTATTGCCATTAATTTTTAAGGTTAATTTTTTTTGGGGCTTTGTTCAAGTATTATGGTGGCGCACTATATGTGTGATTTGTATGTGTGATTTGTTCGCTTTAAATTAAATTGCTTAATTAAATACAATCATAAACGACTTCATACAAACAGTCAAGCCGCTTGATATCATTAGTGAAATGCAAAAAAAATTCATTTTTTTCTTGTGTAAAATAATCAATTCATGCAGCCTTAATTAAGGCGCACAAAATCAATCATTCATAAATTTTAATCATTTTTAGTAAGCAAAAAAACGAGGTTTTTGCACGGATTATTTGTCATTTAAAATTTTATGACAAAGCTTAATAGTGTCTTAATCTTGTAAAGGCTTTACTGAATTAATACAAAAAGGGAGGAATTCGTTTGGATAGAAAATCTTTATCAAAAGAGAAATCAAAAAATACAATTGAGACTATTTTAAATGAATTTGAATTAAAGGAAATTATTCCACAATTAAGTCCTAATGTTCTAAAAAAATTGATTCATCATATTGGACTTGAAGATTCAGGCGCTGTTATTAATGCTATTTCTGATAATCAATTTTTAGATGTTCTTGATCTTGATTTATGGAAGAACTTCAGCCTTGGAAAAGGAGAAGAGTTTGATCCTTGTCGATTTCTAATTTGGATTGAAATATTGCTTGAACAAGGAGAATTGTTTTGTGCAAAAAAGCTTATTCTATTAGGAACTGAGTATTTATCAACATGTTTATCTTATTTTGTATTTGTTTTGAATAGAGACGAAAGCTTTTTACAAATGGATATTTTACAATTGGGTTGGTATAAAGACAAATACTTGTTAAGTGTTATTGAAAATTTAGAAAATAATCATAGGATTGGCGATTATGTGTTTTATGGAAAAGATGAAGGGGGATGGGATATAATAATTGCTGCACTTGAATGCTTAGTAAAAGAGGACTTTCGATTTTTTGAAGTTCTTACTTATGAATTATATCAACAAACTATGTCCAATTTAAGTGATAGTGAAGATTTAAGCTCTATTATGGACAAAAAAGAACAAGCGCAAGATGATTTTCACGAAGCTTATGAATTGAGAATTAAAGAAAAAGGATTTATATCTTCAATGGATTCTTTTTATTATTTAAATTATACAAAAAAATTGAATTTTAAAGAACAAGATCTTGAGCCAAATGCTCATCGAATTTCAAAATCATACTTTAATCATTTTAATTTTAAGGGATCTATTAAAAAGAAAACTACAATTCCAAATAATAACACAGACGTTCAAGATGAAATAAAAATGAAAGTCTCTCTTATTGAAGGATTTTTTCAAGAGAAATTGACTTTACATACTCCGCTTATAGCAAAAAATTCACTTTCGCTTGAGAGAAAAATTCAAAATAATTTTATTGAACAAGTTTTTAAACACATTCAAAACTATCCTGAACATCAAAATCAAATTCATATGGAACTAAATTTTTTAGCTTTAGTCCTTAAACAAGGCGCAGGTTTGGAAGAGGAAAATCGATCGCAATCTGAAATTTTCAAATTGGTGTTGTCGATCTGTCAAATTGGTTATGAGCTGAAAGCTTATCCCTCATTTGAAAATCATAGACCTAAGATTGAGTCTTTTTTTCAATTGGGTTTGAGTTGTATTTATCAAAGAGTGAGTGTTTTAGCTTATGAAATTTTGATTAAATTACTTCGTGGTCATCTTAGAAAAAAAATTCTTCCACGAGACGATCATGCTCAGTGGATTAATGAAGAAATTCAAGTTATTCTTTCAAAAATTCAAATAAAACATCAAAATTTTCATTCTTGGACTGATATAAAATCTCTTGATTTTCTTGAAATAATTATGGATTCAAAAAATTTATTTGCGTTTAAATCGTTTATAAAGCCAATTCCTCAGATTCCAAATTTTGTAAAACAATCAGAATACAGTTGCAATGAATCAAATAAACTGAGTTCATTTGAATGTTTAAGAGATATTGATCATGCAAATAAATTTTTAAATTCAATAAAGTTATAAATTGAAAAATAGAGCTAAAAGCTTTATATCACTAAATTGTGGATGTATTTAGTGGCTGTTTTGCAGCAGCCACTGTTTATGTGAGATTGAATATAAAATAAGGAGAAGATTGATGTCTGATTATGGTTATACGTTTGAAGAGCTAACAGTTGGAATGAGTGCGTCCTTTGCAAAAACAATCACTGATGCTGATGTCTTGATGTTTGTTGGAGTTTCTGGTGATACCAATCCTATGCATTTAAATGAGGAGTTTGCAAGTGGCACCTTGTTTAAGGGGCGCATCGTGCACGGCATGTTGACCGCAAGCCTGATCTCGACAGTTCTTGGCACTAAACTTCCCGGTCCTGGTTGTATTTTTCTCTCTCAGACAATGAAATTTCTCGCTCCCGTACGCACTGGTGAAACTGTTCGTGCTGTTGTCACAGTTAAGGATGTTGATCCTGTAAAGCATCGAATCACCATGGATACAGTCTGTAAGGTTGGCGGCAAGGATGTTCTTGTTGGCGAAGCGAAGCTTTTGATTCCATCTCGTGAAAGTTAAAATCACAGGATGATTTCATTGATTTTAAACACGTTATGCTTAAAATCATAACAGAAATTTCTCATTCTATGATTATTTTTGCTTTGGTGAAGGGTAGTTTTCCATCAGTAAATTTTTCCTCTATGATTTTTTTAAGTTGTGGTATACAGTTCTCAAAACCAAACCAGGGATAGTTATTACTATCTTTACCCTTAGCAACGTCTTCATCAATCATGTTGACTTCATTTTTATCCAAGTTAAATTTCAATTTACAGCCTAAATCTTGAACATGACTTCCGAAATGCTTTAATCGTAAATCAGAACCCATAAAAAATTGTTCTCCAATCAGAGACACTTCATTATTGCTATCTATTATAACAAATTAACAGATAAAGCAAAAAAACTTCAAGTTCATAGGAATACAGTTTCCATGTGGATTAATCGATGG
>CAYMLA010000157.1:0-6325 GCA_964390785.1 uncultured Bdellovibrionales bacterium
TTTAAAGCTATGGATAAGTCAGCACAGTAAATGGCCCAACACGCGACAGAATCAAGTTCATCATTATCATCACAGTGAGCTGTTTCAGCAAGAATACTTTCATTCGAATTAAGTTGTTTTTTGGCAACGGCGGTAATAACTGCAGAAAGGTCTGCAAATGTTTTTCCAGTACATAAGTCGATATCGCAGTTTCCAGAACCGGCTTCAACTTTAAAACGACTACTTCTTCTCATTTTTTCACTTTTATTAGTTTTTTTTAGTATGATATCATTTTTATCTCCCTGCTCGACAGTAATTCGAGTGACACCATCAGTTGTTTCTTGACGAATAATAATGTCATCGCCAATAGAAATTTCTTTATCGATGGATGCCAAATCAATAGATTGTTGTGAATCTGTATTCCAATTGGTGTTGAGTGCTAATACAAGAAGCAAAATTCCGGTTAAAAAATATTGTTTTGTTTTATTGTCTTTTAAGCCAAACATTTTATCCTCCTTAGGGATTAAGAGCGTCCCGCTCTATCCACAAAATAATTCGAAAGAGCGTCAATAAAAAAATTTGATTTCTTCCGTTATACTCTTTTGAAGTTCCAAGATTAACACCAAAGTTATTTCCGGCACTTAAGCGTAAAGCATTAAAATCATTTAAATTTTTAAAGCGCTTAAGATGATTAGAAGTTTGACACCTGTTGAATTGCTTTTACCATTTGAAAAGGAGAATACAAAACATCTGTGATTTTAATAAATTAAGCTGTTGTTTGAGAAACGGTTGAATTCATCATAAGGTGACAAATTTAAGCCCGCGTTGTATTCTATCGAATGGGTTCAAGGCGAGCGTATTTAACAATAAATTTTTTAACCATTTGATTGTTAAAGATCACATTGACTTTTTGGTTGTCACCAGAGCCTTCCGTTTTAAAAATAGAGCCGACACCAAACGTTGGGTGTTTAACTTTCATGCCCTTTTTAAAGCCTTGTGAACAATCAGGGTCATCACTA
Source organism: uncultured Bdellovibrionales bacterium (assembly GCA_964390785.1). Lineage (GTDB taxonomy): Bacteria > Bdellovibrionota > Bdellovibrionia > Bdellovibrionales > CAYMLA01 > CAYMLA01. The sequence goes on from CAYMLA010000157.1 coordinate 999, forward strand.
AAGTCTTCATAGTTAGGAAATTCATCGCAAGAATTTAACTCTGTATCTGAAACAACAGATAAACAAGGGCCGTTGTTTAAAAATCCGCTTTCAGAACGATGACGCTTCATAAAGCCAAGACCTCGAATAGAAGAGTGAAACTGGATAAACTCTTTTGGGATTTCATCGATAAAGCGGCTTGGAATATTGCTCTGTTGATTGCCCCAAATCCAACGAGTTCGAGCAAAACAGAGGTATAAAAGTTCTTCAGCTCTTGTCATTCCAACGTAGGCAAGTCGCCTTTCTTCTTCGAGTCGTGTTGGGTCTGTTCCATCGGCAGATTGGATTGAAGGGAAAAGCCCTTCTTCTAATCCTATGATAAACGCAACAGGATACTCCAGTCCTTTTGATATATGTAAAGTCATCAGAGTGATTGATTGATCATTATGATTATGTTTATCGATATCATTGATTAATGCAATTTCTTCTAAAAAGGCTTGTAGGGTTGCTTCTTCTCCCCGTTCTCTTTCAAATTGAAAAAGAGAATGATGAAATTCTTCAAGATTTTCTATGCGCGCTTTGGCTTCAGGCGTGTCTTCGAGTTTGAGTTTTGTTATGTATTCTGTGACAAAAAGAATTTGATCAAACAAGGCAGAAAGGGAGTGATTTTGAGAAAACAAACGAAGTTCCTCAATGAGGTTGACAAAGTGACGTGTTTTTTTAACAGCGCTTGTGTGAAGAAGGCGATGATCGGAGCATTTTTGAGCTGCTTGTAAAAAGGAAGTTTGATCCTTCATGGTTATGTCTTCAATCAGAGCGACAGAGTTTTTTCCGATGCCTCTAGCGGGCACATTGATGATTCGTTTGGCGGCCACATCGTCATTTGGATTAAGACAGAGCCTCATATAGGCTAAAATATTTTTGATTTCCATTCGATCGTAGAACTTTAACCCTCCGATGATACGATAGGGGATTTGGTGACTTCTTAATTGTTCTTCGATCACACGAGATTGAGCGTTGGTGCGGTAAAAAATAGCGATGTCTTTGTAGGAATAATTTTTATATTGAGTCAGAGAGGCGATTTGTTGGGCGACAAATCGAGCTTCATCGTGTTCAGAGTTTTCTTCTTGAACATGAATTTTTTCCCCTTGAGGATTGTGTGTGAATAATGTTTTTTCTTTTCTTTGGGTGTTATTTTCAATCACTTTTCTTGCAGCAAGCACAATGTTTTTTGAAGAACGATAATTTTGTTCAAGTTTAATCACTTGAGCTTCTGGATAGTCTTTTTCAAAAGACAGAATATTTGTAATGTCTGCTCCTCGCCAGCTATAAATGGATTGATCTTCATCTCCGACAACACAGATGTTACGGTGTTTTGCTGCAAGTTGTTTAATAAGAAGATACTGGATGTGGTTGGTGTCTTGGTATTCATCCACAAGAAGATATTTAAACTGATTTTGATATTGAGCAAGAAGATCGGGGTACTGTTGAAAAAGTTGCTGTGTTTTAAAGAGAAGGTCGCCAAAATCCAAGGCATGATTTTTTTTCATTTCTTTTTCATATTGAGCATAAACTTGATGACTTTTTTCATCTAAAAAATGAATGGATTTTTTTAAAACGTCATCAGGAGTGTAGGCCATCATTTTTGCTTGATTGATTCGTGATTGAAAGTTTTTAGCGGGATAAATTTTATCGTTGATGTTTAATATTTTAAGGACAGATTTAATTTGGCTGAGTTGATCTGAATCGTCAAAGATAGCAAAAAAAGGAGGATAATCTAAAAGATAAATATGCTCTCGTAAGATTCGAACCCCTGCGCTATGAAAAGTGCTGATCCACATGGAAGAGTGATCGTTAAAGCCAATGCCCATTTGATTGAGAAGTTGGCCAATTCGGTTTTTCATCTCATTTGCGGCTTTATTGGTAAAAGTAACAGCGAATATTTCTTGGGGATGAGCTTTTCCTTGAGCAATCAAATGAGCGACACGATAGGTGAGAGCTCTGGTTTTTCCTGAGCCAGCTCCTGCAAGAATCAATAGAGGTCCGTCAGATTTACTAACAGCTTGGAATTGTTGTTGATCTAAGTTTTTTGAAATAAATTCATCAAATGTCATAATTCAATTAATCCTTAACTCAATCTTGTCATATCAACTCAATTTAGGTATATAACAAGATAATTTATATCGTGTTTGTATGTCGTGGCCGCTGCAAAATAGCCAACTAAAAGCCTAATTAGGCTTTTTGATATTGTGAGGGGGTCATCATACTTTTTTAAGGGTGGAATGTGAAGAGAATATTGCTCTCAATTGGGGGATTGTTTCTATTTTTTAGTTTATTGGTTTTGTGGAGCTGTGCGCCTCAGTATTCTGATGACACTTCAGGACATCGATTTCGTGTGGCTCGCCTGAATTTAGAGGGAAAAATCAAGTTTAAGACGGCTCATATTGAGACTCTTGAATCAATTGATCCGTTTGTCGGTCGTTATGTTCGATTTTTGTTTAATCCACAAAAACAGAAGAATCATTATAAAAGTCCTTCACCACGGTTGAATTTATTTTTTTCGCAAGACGGCGTTTGGGTTCCATTGGATGATTATTCGGCTCAAATTTTGTCCGCTTATTCAATTATTGAAGAGTTGATTAAAATGGAAAAAACATGGGATCTCCATTTTATTGAAAAAAAATTAGATATTTTTTTTACTTCGGAGAATTACTTTTCATTAGAAGATTCGATTCAAAAAAATCAAATATGGATTGATTCATCATCAAAACAAAGTGCGGAGCAAAGTTTTAATTTTGGATGGTTGGCTTATAAGCGATTTCAAGGATTGTTTAATCAATTTGTTGTTTTAAAAAATGACACAGATGTTTTAAACAGAGAGGATTGTTTGTTATTTTCGTTTGAAAGCATTGTTGAGGGGTTGTCTTTGTTTTGGGGATGGTTGTTTTCTCATGATGAGCAGTTTTGGAAGATTGCGCAAAATTCAAACAAAGATCATCACTTAATTAAAGCGATGGATTTATCTTTTCTTGAAAGTTCTTTTGTTTCTCAATCGGCACAAGTTAAAAAACAATTTGAAAATATGCAATCATGTGAAGATTATAATTTTTTAGTTCAAGAGTTTGGATTTAGAATCTCTCAACTCTTACGAACGATTTTTGAAAACAGCAATGGGTTTTCTTATGAGGGGAATGGGAAACTCAATCTAAGGTCTACTCATTTGTCTTTAATGGCTCATTTTGTGGTTGAATTGGCCTACCTTATTAATGAAAAAAAAGAGGTTTTTGTTTCTTCTAAAGATCCCTATTTAGGGTTTGAAATTTTAGCTCAAGCATTAACGGATTTAATCAATAAAGATTCTTGGTTGGGTCAAAAAAATAGAGATTTTGTCAATCAGGTTTTTGGCCTCCAACTCAAAGATAAAATGAGGTGATTGTTTTGCGCGTGAAGTTGTTTTGTTTGTTTTTTATTTCAATCCTTTTTTTTGATGTGGTTCAAGCAGCAGCAGATCATGATTTTCATTGGTATGGCTTAATGACATCGGAATGGAGAACAGAGAAGTCATCGATTGATGGAAAGTCAGTGGAATTCAAACCACTTGGGTTTTCGGTTTTTCGTTTTTATCAGGTTTATAGTTTGGGTTTTGATTTAAACTACTTTAGTAGAAAAAAGGATTCTTCTTATTATCAAATTGAACAAGCAAGATACATGTTTTCATTGGATTTAAATTATCATCCTGTGCCGTTTTGGAATTGGTTTCCTTATATTGGGGTGTTGTGTGGAAGTTTTTATGAGGTGATTTCTTCTCAAACAAAAGATGATCAAATAAAAGATGTTCGTTCTCCTCATTTATTTTATGGGTTTAGTCTTGGGATTTGGGGTCATCTAGGGAAAAAATGGATTGCAACAACGTCTTTTCGCTTTTTAGATTCTAAAATGTTTTCAACGCAACCTCAAGTGGGTTATAGGATTGGCTTTGGTGCATTGTTTTGATTTGAATTAAAAAAGCGAAGAAGGGAAGGATGAATGATTCCATTTGAGGCAAGAATTGTTTTCATTTCAGGGTCATATGTTTCATTCTGATAAGAGGTCACTGTTCCTCCGGCTTCTAAGACAATAAGGTAACCAGCGGCTGTATCCCAAGGATTTAAATTTTTTTCCCAGTAACCATCAAAAACTCCTTTGGCAACCAAACACAAATCATATGCTGCAGTTCCAAGTCGCCTCATGCATTGAATTTGCGGTAGAATAGCATTGAGATAACCGAGCTGTTCGGTGAGTGCAACTTTATTTTCAGGGAAAAAACCTGTAGCTATTAAACTGTTAGAGAGATTATTTGTTTTAGAAACGTGAAGTGGTTTTTGATGAAGATAGGCACCGTGGTGAAGAAGTGCTGTGTATTGTTCATTCATAAGAGGGCAGTCAACAAGAGCAACTGAAATTTTATCGTGAACTCGCAAAGCAATACTGATACAAAAGATCGGCAAAGAATGAACGTAATTAGTGGTGCCATCCAAAGGGTCAATGATCCATTGTAACGGATTTGCGACATTTGGACTGTTTGAAAGTCCGAATTCTTCGCCAAGAATTGATGCGTCAGGAGTTTCGCGTTTTAAATGATCTGTGATCACTTGTTCGGCTTCTCGATCGGCAATACTGACTAGTCCAGCTTGATGTTTTTTTTCAATTTTTGATAAACGTCCGAAATGTTTTAATAAAACTTCCTTTCCTAACTCTGCAGCGGTTTGAGCGATAGCAAGGTATTGGCTTAATTCTTCAAAAGAAGGTGTTTTGGACATTTGAACTCCTTAATGATGGTTTTTAACAAAACGAGACCAAACGAATAATTTTTTTATAGTCGTCTTGACACGTTGACCAAATAGATCGAATCAAGATAACATAAGTTGATGGAAACGGCCAGTTCAAGCCAATTATAATTATATTGATATCGGCAGTCATTTAAAAAAAAAGGGGTATTTTATGCTTTCGCGTAATGAATCTGGGGGGTCAAAAGCAGATGTCTTAGTTAAATTGGTTCTTGTGTTTTTTATTTGTTTGTTTTCATTTTCAATTGGAACTTTTGTTGGTAAAAACTTTAGCGATAGTCAGTATAAATTGGCTCAGCTAGAACAAGATTATAAGGATGAAGATTCAGTTGATCGCCAAACAGCATCAGTTCCTCCATTAAGTCATGAAGCTAAGCCTAAAAATTTATTATCTGACGCCGAAATTGCAAAATTAGCTGAAGAGTTTAGTGCAGAATCAACAGAAGATTCACTAAATCCCAAAGGAAAAGAAGCCAAGGCTGGAATGGGAGTTTCGTCAGAGGTTTCAAAAGAATCTCAACA
>CAYMLA010000158.1:0-1559 GCA_964390785.1 uncultured Bdellovibrionales bacterium
ATTGCATAAACGGACGGATGACTATAATAAAAAACAAGCCTAAACTAAACGCTAACAATCCCCATTTAAAAGTTGAATAAAGAAGTTTTTTTCGTTCAAGTCTTGTCATCATCTGTTCAGCTTCTAGAAAATCTTCTTTTTGAAACTTTATTGATTCAATAGAGACAAGGTCTCCGCGAGTGGAATTAAAACCGATAGCATTTTTAACCAATGATTCATATTTTCTAAGCTCTTCTTCACTCCGTGGTTCCCAAGCCGGAACTTCCTCTCCGCTTTCATTTTTTTGCATTATATAATTTCCATCAACCAAAACTGCGACACTAATTCGATTAAGACCTCCAGCTCCTTCTTTAATATTTTTTACAATTGTTGGAACAGCATAGTTTGTTGTTTTTAATTCTTTTTTTACTTTTTGATTAAAACCAATTTGACCTGCATCTTGAGCTCCTGGTAAATTTGCTCTTGCTCCAGGAACACCCGCTGGATTTGTTCGGGCTCCATCAAGAGATTCTTCTTCCGTCTGCACAGAACGAATAGCCGTTTTATCTGGATCAACTATTTCTTCTGTCGTGACTTGCTGTCGATTGTCTAAAGAAACATCAACTCGAGCAATGACTTTTTCTTGCCCAACAACTCGTGACAAAATAGATTCTATTTTTTCTCTTAATTGTTCCTCAACTTTTTGCTTAATATCTAACAAACTCGAAGATATTCCCATTGCAGAATCAATTTTTTGAGACAATAACTTTCCACGAGAATCAAGTATAGTAACATTTTCCCAATTCAGATTTTCAACAGCACTAGCAACCAAGGATTGAACTCCACGGATTTGATCTGGAGATAACATTTTTCCTGGATGCAAATCAACAACAACGGAGGCTGTTGAAACGCCACCTTCTTCTAAAAAAGTTTTCTTTGCTGGCAACGCCAGCAAAACCTTTGCTCGTTTAACTGCTCCTAATGTTAAAACAGCACGAGTTAGTTCTCCTTGCAATGCTCTTTGAAAATTAATTCTTTGTGCATAACTTGTTGTTCCAAAATCTTGTTTATCAAACAATTCAAGACCAATTGTTCCTATCCCTTCACTTCCCAACTCAGTCATCAAAACCATCTGCGTTGAATGGAGCATATCCCTAGGAACCTCGATCGTTTTTCCATCAGAAGCAAGCTTAAAAGGAACATTTTTTTTTCTTAATTGATCAGCAATTAAATTAATTTGATCACTTGCTACGTTTGAAAATAAAGGAACATAGTCTTTTTGACTGAGCATTATACCAAGTATTAACATTGAAATAAGTGAAATTGCTCCTACGGCAACAATAGACAATCTTTTTGTTGGACTAAGGCCTTTAAAAAATTCTCTAAATTGAGCCATTATTGTAGAAATAATTTTGTGCAAAACGCCCTCCAGTAACAAGTTTCTGTTGAAAATTCGCTACAACTGATCAAGCAACCATTAAACTTGCATTTTCATAACTTCATTATAAGCATCAATAACTTTATTTCTGACTTGAACCATCAATTTTAAGGCTAAATCGGCCTTTTCGGTCGCCAACATA
>CAYMLA010000158.1:1569-6316 GCA_964390785.1 uncultured Bdellovibrionales bacterium
TTCTGCAACATTAGTGTTTTTTCCAGTCGATAATTCCTGCATCTTCACATCAGCTATTTTATGCAATTCATCAACCTTATGAATAGCCTCATTTAATGTTTGCGAAAAACTTTTATCGATTCCATCGGGATTTTTATGTGACGAATTTGAAGACCCCATCTCAATTCGAGTAAACTCAGGGTTTCTTGATAAAACATGACTTGCAACTTTTGAAATTCCATCCATGGCTTTTCCTTTATTTTAATTATAACTCATCTCACGCATTCCTCAAATTAAATTCTTTATCTCCCAATATTCAACGCACTTAAGGCCATATCTTTAGTTGCATTTAAAGCAGAAACATTGGCCTCATAAGCTCGAGTTGCTTGAATCATGTCTGTCATTTCAGCCATTAAGTTTATATCTGGATAAGCAACATATCCATTTTCATCAGCATCCACATGATCTGGTTCATACTTTAAAAGAGGGGCCTTCTGATCCACCAAGACGTCTGTGACCTGAACTCTTTGCAAGTCCGATTGTGGTGAAGAGGTCACCAGTTCACCAAAGTTTTTTGCATCGGGCATTGATTCAAATACAACTGATTTTTTTCTATAAGGTCCCCCTTCTGGAGTTCTTGTTGTGTTTATATTTGCAATATTTGTAGCAATTGTATTCATTCTTGTTCTTTGAGCTGTCATACCACTACTACTAATTCGCATGCCTTGAGAAAAATCCATGATCTACCCTCTACCCTCAGTTATAGAATACCTTAAAGCAGCCAATTTTTTGTTAATCAATTCTAATGCTGCCTTGTGAAGAATTGAGTTTTCAGTTAACCTTGCCATTTCAGTTTCAAGGTCTACCGTATTTCCATCATTTGAAACAACGCCTAATGGATCTTCATAGACATCGGCTTTTACCCTCGAAATTGCACCCTTGCCCATTGGAAAATGATTAGGATGATCAAATTCCATCTTATTAACTTCTTCTAAGTTTAATGCCCTCGATAGCTCCGCTTCAAAATCGGCTCGTTTAGCATGATAACCTGGAGTTTCTGCATTCGCTATATTGCTGGAAATCACACCTTGTCTTAGCAACCTCATGTTTATTGAAGCAGCCAATCCATCCGTTGTTTTATCAAAAATACTACTCATAACACTCCCGTGGCTCTATACTCTTTAAGTTTATTTCTTAAAGTCCTGATGCTAATTCCCAACATTCTTGCTGCTTGAGTTCGATTTTGCTCTGTATATTCTAAAGTGTTAATTATCAAACGTTGTTCCACATCCGACACCGTTAGACCTGGCACTATAAATTGATCTGTATTTAAATCAAATTCATCCTGAAACACTAAGTTATCTGCTTCAATCTCATTTTTTTCAGAAAGCAACACCGCTCTCTCAATTACATTTTCGAGTTCACGAACATTACCAGGCCAATGCCACTTTAATAATTTTTTTCTTGAATTTTCAACTATTGTTTTTCTTTCTAAATTATGCTTTAAAGATTTTTGAAAGACAAAATAATCAGCCAAACAACAAATATCTTTTAATCGATTTCTTAATGGCGGAATAACAATAGGAATAACATTTAATCGATAATATAAATCTTCTCTAAATTTTCCTTTTTGAACAAGATCCCACAAATTTTTATTTGAAGTTGCTATTATTCTCACATCCAGTTTCACGGGAGATCTTGACCCAAGCCGTTCAACTTCACCCTCCTGAAGAACTCGCAACAATTTTGATTGGAGATGAAACGGCAATTCACTAATTTCATCGAGCAAAATTGTACTTCTTTGAGCTTGTTCAAACTTTCCTGATTTTGCAGTTTGAGCCCCTGTAAAGGCTCCTTTTTCAAAACCAAACAATTCACTTTCAATCAACCCTTCTGGAACAGCAGCACAATTTACAGCAACCATACGATTATTCTTACGATGACTCAATTGATGAATATATTTAGCAATCACTTCTTTTCCTGTTCCACTTTCTCCAAGAATGAGAATGGTTGCCTTACTAATAGCAACATTATTACAGAGAACTAGAATTTTCTGCATTTTTGGATCAACAGAAATTGGATGACAATTATCATTTTTTGAAACCATTACTCTCACCTCTTTTCTATACTCGCTGGAATTCTTTCAATATATCTCTTATATTCATCGTTCCATTCAACATTCTCAATTTTTTCTTTTGCTAGTTTTTTCCATATTTTGCTTTGCTCAGTTTCTGGAATTTCAGCCCATGTGCTTTTTGCTTTCTTAATCTTTCCATCTGAAAAATACAATTCTCCCAATCGATATCTTAACGCCATTTTAGAATCAGACTTATCTGATAACTCAATTAATTTTTCATAACCCTTAATTGCAAGTTCGCTGTCCTTCGTTTTTAAACCAATTTCAGCAAGCCATTCGTAACTTTTTAATAAAACTTCTTTGTTTTCCCTATCTTTAATGTCGCTATAACCAATAATAGTCATAAGATATTCTTTTGCCTTATTGAATTCTTTTTTATCCAAATGGATCTTAGCTAAATCTAAGTAAACTGATGAAATCTTATCCGGTTGTGATTCAAATTTTTTAACGAGTTTTAACAAAAATTTCTTTGCTGTTTTCACGTCATTTAGCTTAACTGCAATCAACGAATAGAGTTTTGATTTTTCTACTTGATCCTGATCAGTTAAATTATTTTCGTCTTCGATATGTTTTAAAAATCCAAGTGATTTTTTATATTGTTCATTTTTATAACTAACACGTGCCAATCTTAAATTGAGTTCATCAAGTGTTGGGATTTTTTCAAATATCTTTCTCTTGTTTTCATCTTCAGTTTCTTTAATTGATAAAAGTTTATTTAAAGTCTCGTTATAACCTTTTTCAGCTTCAGATAATAATCCTGAATTTTCATACGCTGATGCAACAAAGTAACGCAAATCAATTCGATCAGAAGATTTCAACCAATTGTCTTTGTTATCTGAATACCTTTTCAAGGCTTCAATATGATTATTTTCAATTAAATCATTTTCAATTGCTGACACTGTATTTTGAACAATTCTTGATTTAAAAATTTCTGGATCTGTCGTTGTTGGATTTGATTGATAATAAGAAATTAACAACTCAATTGCCTTATCAAATTGCTTTCGTTTATAATAGCCATCAGAAACCATAATTCTTGAAAACTCTTCAATTTTTGGAAGTTTAGTTCGTTTTGCAATTTCAAACACCTCATCCACTGACTTTTCAACTTCTTTAGAATTCATATTAGCCATTTGTTCACTTAAAAGCCTCATTCTCGCTACACTCGATCCTGGCGAATTCCCATATCTAAAATACGTTTCTAAAAAGGCACCCATGACTTTTCTCTTATCAACACCCAAAATATCCATGACCTCACCTATCCTTGTCATGGAATATCCGGAATGCATACTTGATGGAAACCGCTTTAAAAATTCCCTATGCATGTCTAAACTTCTTTGATATCGTCCAGTCCAAAACAACGCCTCACCAAGATTAAAAAAAGCATTTGGAAACGGCTTCCAGTTATTTGGAAAAATCTTAAATGCATCTCTATAACTGCTTACTGCCTGTAAATAATCCTTATTCGACATGTAAACATCACCAAGACTATAGTGCGCTGCGATTTTAGACTCTAGGTCATCATTTTGACCCATGACATCTTTAATTATTTCAAGCGCTTCTTTTTGATGCCCAAGTTGAGCTAATGACTCAACTAACCCGAGCTTAACTTTATGTTTGTGAATCACAGTAGGATTCAGCGTCAAATATCTTTGAAAAGTTTGTATAGATTTAAAAGCATCCCCAACATCTAAATAAGTGTATCCAATTAATCTAAAAATTTGATCGCCGAGTGACGTCTTTGGATATTTTTCAAGTAAATCTCGATATAAATTGAGAGCCATTTCAAGATCAGAATATTTTCCAGAATCCATCCACTTTTTATACTGTAAACCAGCAGACATATATTTTATTGATTCATCGTATTTGGTGTTTCCATGTTTTTTTTCAAATAATTCAAATGCCTTGAAATAAGATGCATATCTATTTTTCTTATAAAGCTCTAAAAGAAAACGCACTTCTTTGTTAACAACATGATCTTCAGGAACAACATTAAACTCAGGAAGATTATCTTGTAATTGCTTAAGATAATAATTTTTCCTCTTATAGACTGGAAAATGTAAAAAAACTTTTCGTGTTGAAGCAATAATTGCTTTTTCATCCACTTCGTAATCTTTTATTTCAAACCGAGTATAAAATGGATCTGCTCCATCAAATATTCCATATATACTTTGTATTTTTTGCTTTAATAATTGCTTTTCTCCTTCTTGTTCAACCGTTAAGTAATCCGAAGCTGGCTTTCTCTCATTTTTAAGAGTTAAATCTATTTTTTTAACCTTGTTCTTACTTTTGTTTTTATTCTGATTTTTTGCATTATTGCTTACATTAACATTTGTTTTTGAATTTTCACGAAGAGCTTCTTTAGCCGAACTTGAATTTTCAAACGCTATTTTTTCTTCTTGATCGATAATAAAAAAATCAACAATTAAACGCGATGGCTGTTCTGTCAAGTAATCAAAAACTTCCACTTGATCATTAACTAATTCAAACTCAATCCTCATTCTACTATCAACACTGGAATTAACTTTTATATTTTTGATCAATTGATCTGACCAAGAGCGAATCTTTTTTACGGTTTCTTCTGACAAACGAGGAACCTCTAATACTACTTTGTTTTGATTAGAATCAGCCCCT
>CAYMLA010000159.1:0-6276 GCA_964390785.1 uncultured Bdellovibrionales bacterium
TATCAATTGCCCTTGGAGATCAATGAGTGAAGAACAAAATCTTAATTGAAGATACAACTCTTATAACTATGAACGAAAATCTTTGTGTTTTGCCTCGTTCAAGTTTGTTGATTGAAGGAGAAAAGATTAAGTCAATTCAACCAAGAGAAGCGCTTTCTGATTTGGTCAATGATCCTGATGTTTATGTCATCAATGGAAAGGGAAAGGTTGTTGTTCCTGGATTTATCAATGCACATACACACTTTTATAGCAGTTTAGTGAGAGGGTTTAATCGAATTAAGCCATCACTTTCATTTGTTGAGGTTTTAGAAAATCTTTGGTGGAAAGTTGATAAAAATTTAACGATGGAGGCTTGTGAAGTAAGTGCAGCTATTGCTTGTGTTGAATCGATTAAAAGTGGCACTACGACATTATTTGATCATCATGCCTCTCCTGGATGCGTTAAAGGGGTTTTAAATCAATTGGCTGATGTTGTAAAAAAATCAGGATTGCGAGCGAGTCTTTGTTATGAATTATCCGATCGTGACGGAAAGAGTGTGTCCGATCAGGGAATTGAAGAAAATCTTTCTTTTTTTCAGGATAGCCAGAGAAATTCAAGTGCTTTGTTGAGATCAATGTTTGGTCTTCATGCTTCGTTTACATTAACAGAGGAGACGTTAAAGAAAGTCCAAAGTTTGTGTCAGAATTTAAATATTGGTTTTCATATTCATTGTGCAGAAGCTCAATTTGATCAAGAGGATTGCATTAAAAATTATGGAATGCGTGTGGTTGAACGGCTTTATCATTTTGATTTATTAAGTTCACAATCAATTTTAGCTCATGGTGTTTTTTTGGATCAATCTGAAATTGATTTGATAAAAAAAACAGGGGCAACATTGATTCATAATCCACAGTCTAATATGAATAATGCTGTTGGAGTTTGTCCTGTCTTGGATTATTTTAATCAAGATTTAAAATTAGCTCTAGGAACGGATTCTATGACAGTAAATATGTTGGAAGAATTAAGAGTCGCAATATGGCAACAAAAAGTAAGGGCTCAAAATCCAAGCGTTGCTTTTTTAGAACTCTGTCAAATTTTATTTGAGGGCAATGTTAATTTGGCTTGTCATCACTGGAATCAAAAATTAGGAAAACTCAAAACGGATTTTCAAGCTGATTTGGTTTTAATTGATTATGATCCTCCCACGGAACTCAGTGATCAGACGGTTTGGGGTCATTTTGTTTTTGGATTGTATAATCAGCCTGTTGCAACAACTATTGTGAATGGTAAAATTTTAATGGAAGATAGAAAACTTGTTTGTTTTGATGAAGAGTCCATTTATGCAGAGGCTCGAAAACAAGCTCAATACCTTTGGTCAAAAATTAACTCCAATTTAAGGCAGATGCAGTGACAGGAAGTTGCTGGCAAAAAATTTCTTTGCATTTTTTTGCAATTTCCATATGTTCTATTTGGGTGCCATGAGCTGTTCGAAGCTCAATATAGTGAATCCAACTTCTAATGGTTCCATTCATAAAAAGTCGAGTTTGTGTGTTCAATGGAAGCAAAACACGAGCACATTCTTTAGCAATTCCACGCTCCAAAGCATCGCAATAGCGTGAATAGGAAAGATCCCAAATTTCTTTTTGAGAATGTAAAAACCATTCTTGAGTTTCGTTAGAAAGATCATCAATGGAATTTTGTCTGTTTTTTTCATCCTGACGACGGGCGGTATAAAAAATGCAATCACTTGCGGCTGAATAGCGTTGAGAAAATTCCTGAAAAGTAAAAGATCGATGACGAAGAATTTGAGGGGCAATGGCTCGAGATGTGCTGATTTCCAGAACCATATTGGCTTGTTCAAAAACAGACCAATGGGAATGTTCTATGCAGTATTTTAAGAGTCCAGAAAAATGAGGGTTGTCTTGGTTCTTAGGGTTACTGACACGAGCACAATAAGCCATTGTTTTTTCGGCATCAGGGGTAATTGAAATCAATTTAACATTTTCTGTTTGAGCTAACTTTGTCATAACTCGCACTCCATTTACTGATCAGTTTTTTAGACGTGAAATTATAAAACAGTCCGTCCGCCAAATTAATTTGGTGGACGGACACGCGCATTTAAAATTTTACTTATTTTGTGCTAAACCAATCGTTTTAAGGGAAGTTTTAATTTCACTTAAAACAGCAGGGTCTTCAATTGTTGCTGGAGATTTAAATTCTTTTCCATCAGCAATTTTTTGCATTGTTCCTCGCAAGATTTTGCCAGAACGTGTTTTCGGCAATCGATCAACAACAAGAGCTTGTTTAAAGCAAGCGACAGGGCCAATTTTTTCTCTTACTAAGCTAACAACTTCTTTGGTGATGTCTTCATGTGGACGGTTTACTCCTGATTTTAAGACTAAAAATCCGAGAGGAAGTTGTCCTTTAAAAGAATCTTCAATACCAATGACGGCACATTCGGCAACATCTTTATGAGCAGATAGAATTTCTTCCATTCCTCCTGTTGAGAGACGATGTCCAGCAACATTGATGATGTCATCTGTACGAGACATAATGTAAAGATAGCCTTCTTCATCAATATAACCCGCATCACCTGTTTGATAGTAACCAGGAAAGCTTTTTAAGTATGATTTAGTGTATCGATCATCAGCATTCCAAAGTGTTGGAAGAGCCCCTGGAGGAAGGGGTAATTTAACAACAAGATTTCCAATTTCTCCGGGTTTTACAGGTTGCTTATCTTCGTCAAGAACTTCAACATTCCAGCCAGGAACACGTTTTGTTGGTGATCCAGGTTTAACTTCAAAATTTTGAATTCCAATAGGATTAGCAGCAATAGCCCATCCTGTTTCCGTTTGCCACCAATGATCAATGACTGGACGATTTAGAATTTCTTGTGCCCAATTTAATGTGTCAGGATCGCAGCGTTCTCCAGCAAGAAAGAGATATTTAAATTGAGACAAATCATAGTTTTTAATTAAGAGAGCATTAGGATCTTCTTTTTTAATTGCTCGAAAGGCAGTAGGAGCGGTAAAAAGAGTTTTGACATTGTATTCAGAAATCACTCTCCAAAAAGCCCCAGCATCAGGAGTTTTAACGGGTTTTCCTTCATAAAGAACAGTCGTGCAACCATGAATTAAAGGGGCATAGACGATATAAGAATGTCCGACAACCCAACCGACATCTGAAGCTGCCCAAAAAACTTCTCCTGGCTGAGTGTCATAGACGGCTTCCATTGTCCAATCAAGAGCAACCAAGTGACCACCGTTGTCTCTAACGATTCCTTTAGGGTCTCCCGTTGTGCCTGAAGTATAAAGAATATAAAGTGGATCAGTGGCTTCGACAGGGGTGCAATCAACAGGTTTTACTGTTTCCAGTTCATTGATCCAATCAAAATCTCTTTGAGAGTTCATTTCAGCAGTGACCTGAGGTCGTTGATAGATAATGCATGTGTTCACTTTATGTTGTGCAAGTTCAATGGCTTGATCAAGAAGAGGTTTATAGGGAATAACTTTTGTTCCTTCGACTCCACAAGAAGCTGACAGAATTGCCTTTGGTTTTGCATCATTGATTCGTGTGGCTAATTCTTGAGAGGCAAATCCGCCAAATACCACGGAATGAACGGCTCCGATACGAGCACATGCTAACATGGCTATAACAGCTTCAGGAGTCATAGGCATGTAAATAATGACGCGATCTCCTTTTTCAATTTGATGCTTTTTTAATACGCCAGCAAAACGAGCAACATGATCTCTTAATTCAGAGTATGTATAAGTTTTTTTCATTTGAGTGACAGGGCTATCATAAATTAATGCGGGCTGATCGGCTCGGCCATTTTCGACATGACGATCTAACGCATTATAGCAGGTGTTTGTTTGTGCACCTGAAAACCAACGATAAAAGGGGGGATTGGATTGATCAAGAACTTTATCCCATTTTTTATACCAATGAATGTTTTCTGCGGCTTTTCCCCAAAAAAGCTCTGGATTTTGAATGGATTCATTAAATTCCTTTTGATACCGATTAGACATCGAACGTCTCCTTTTTTAACTGTAAATTGAGTGGTTGCAGAAAAATAGCCAAATCTATCATTCGTTTCACTCAAATTCCATTGCGACACACTTTTGTGTATGACTCATTCGATTTGAGTTTGCGAGCTTCAAATTTGATCATTTTCAACAACTACTGAGTTGATTTGAGTTTTGGTCACTTCAGAAAAATGAGTGACGATAAGATAACTCAAGTTGATAATTTTTGTAACCTGTTTCCTCAACAAGCCACGTTGATCATTTTGCAACAGTCATTGTTTATATCTAAATGAAATGCGTTTTGCAAGAACTATTTTGCAGCAGCAACGACGTAAAGACTCTAATCTTGACACCATTGATAAAAATGAGTTCCTCCATCATAAGGGCGTCCTAATCCTTCTTTGAGTAAGGCATTTCCGACAGATTGGCCATCAATAATAACATCACCGAGAATTCGAAAAAATTTTCCTCTTTGAGCATTTAAAATGTCTATGCGTTTTGCATGATCAAATAACTTTTTAACGAAGTGTTTAGCTTCTAAAGCCAATAATTTTTCACATTTCAAGGGAGATCGTAGTTCAGGAGTGTCAACACCAAGAAGTCGTACGGAAATATCTTGTCCGAGTAGAGGATGAGTTCCTGGAAAATTGAATTTGATGGTGTCACCATCATAATTGTCAACAAACTCAACACAACGAAAAGTTGTTTCATCATGAAAGCACAAATTCGGCTCATTGGCTGCTTTGATTGTTGCTGCAAAGAAAAACATCAAGATTAAAATGAATGGAATGGGTTTGTTGAGACTAAAAATCCTTTGAAAATAAGATAAAAACTGGAGAACTTGATGTGTCATCGTCGATGTCCCTGTATAAATGAGTGAAGCACTTTTAAAAGTTTAAAGTTGAAGAATAGGGGTTGCAATGAAAAATAAAAAAAAAAATACTGCAATTAGTTATTCTTTGCATAAGAAAAAGTTTAATTTAATTTAATACTTAAAAGATAGTGTCAATTAATGTAGAGTGTTATGTGAGGATTTCATTTGTTGAATTGTTTTTTTTGTAAGCAGTTTTTTAAGTTAAGATGCGGATTGTTTTACAACAGGCCTAAAGTGGCTGCTGCAAAATAATCAAATTTGAACGAAACCAACGAAAAAGTTGGCTGTTTTGCAGCAGCCACTATTTAACAACAGTCATTTGTCAAGTATGGAGATTGCGTTATGGATTATATTCAATTTAAAAATTTGTTTTTTGAATACAACGGTTGGTCTATTGTTTTGTTTACAGTTCTTTTAAGTGGGTTGTTTTTTTTAAGAATGTTTTTGCGACGATTAACAATCATTCAGTCATTTCAATTGTTTCATCTTTTGGTGAAAAACACACGAGCTGTGTTTATTATATTTTTTTCGTTATTTGTTTCTCTTCAAGCTCTTCATATGAATCAAAATTTTGAATGGTACTTAAATTTTATTTGCGTGATTGTTTTTGTTTTTCAATTAATGGTTTGGGGTAATTCGGTTGTTGGTTTTTTTGTGAAACGTTATAAAGATAAGCATCTTCAAAGCGTTTCAGAAATAACAACGATCGATTTTACAGCGTTTGTCGTTAAAGTCGTGTTATTTTCTATTTTAATTGTTGTTGGGCTTCATCAATTGGGCATTCAAGTGACGACGTTGATTGCGGGTTTAGGGGTTGGTGGAATTGCCATCGCTTTAGCGATTCAAAATATTTTAAGTGATCTATTTGCGTCATTAACAATCTTATTGGATCGTCCATTTCAAGTTGGTGAGTTTATTATTGTGGATCAATTTTTAGGAACAGTAGAAAAGGTAGGATTAAAAACAACTCATATAAGAAGTTTGTCTGGTGAGCTGTTGGTTTTTCCTAATTCTAATTTGCTTCAGTCTCGAATCAGAAATTATCAATACATGAAAGAAAGACGTGTTGTTTTTAATTTTGGGGTTCTTTATGAAACTCCTTATGAAAAGTTAAAAATGATTTCTCAAACAGTTAAAGAGATCATCGAATCTCAGGAGATGACTCGATTTGATCGTGCTCATTTTCAAAAGTTTGGAGAATCGTCTCTTGATTTTGAGGTTGTTTATTATATTTTGGCACCTGAATACAATGTGTATATGGATAAGCAAGAAATTATAAATCTTGAGTTAGTCAGAAGATTTCAAAACGAAAATATTAGTTTTGCTTATCCCACTCGGACTCTTTATATACTATAAGACTCCCAAATCTCGTTTTTTTAAGCAAATTTATCATTACG
>CAYMLA010000160.1:0-6268 GCA_964390785.1 uncultured Bdellovibrionales bacterium
GAGGGGAGTTGCCAGCTTTAGTGGTTATGGATGCTGTTAGCCGTTTTGTTCCTGGAGTTTTACACAATAGTGAGTCCAATCAAAATGAAAGTTTTACTAACGGTTATTTAGAAGCTCCTCTTTTTACTCGGCCGAGATGGCTTGATCAAGGTGTTGTTCCGGATATTCTTTTGAGTGGAAATCATAAAAAAATAAAAAAATGGAAACGAATGCTTTCCTTATTAGTGACTCTTCAAAAACGTCCTGATTTGATTTCTCAAGACAAAATGAATTCAAAAGAGATCGCAGAGGCTTTTGTTTTTTTTCATCATTTGAGTGAAGATGAAAAGCGAATTTGTGGGTTATCTCTTGATTTGGATTTGCAGAAATTAGTAAAGGAATGAGCGATGGAACAAAGAGCTTCTGTGGCTGTCGGTCTTGTTCATTGGCCGGTGCTTAATCAAAATAAACAGAAAGTGACAACAAGTATCACTCATTTTGATATTCATGATATTGCTCGTGCTTGTAAGGTTTTTGGAGTTCAGCGGTATTATATTATTCATCCCCTTGAAGCTCAAAGAGAGTTTGTAAGAGGAGTGTTGACTCATTGGAGAGAAGGAAAAGGGAAAAAATTTAATTTTATGAGGGAAACAGCTTTGACTGATGTTTTTTTGGCGTCTTCTCTTTCTGAGGCTCTTTTTGATTGGGGAGAAGGGGGTAAAGTCAACACAATTGCAACAACGGCTCGTGAATTTTCAAATGAAATTGGATTTAAGAAAATGAGACAAATTTTGATTTCAGAAGAAAAGGAATTAGCTGGAGATTTCAATAACATATCAAAATTTTTGCTTCTTTTTGGTACTGGATTTGGACTTTGTGATGACGTGCTGAATGAGGCTGATTATGTTTTAGAGCCTATTCGTGGAGTTGGAGAGGCTGACTATCGTCATTTATCCGTGCGATCTGCTGTAAGTATCTGTCTTGACCGATTGCTCGGATCATGGTAGATGTTTTCAATTGTTTATTTTATTTTTCTGTTGTTGTAATGAGGAGATAAGATTATGGCTGGAATGGATTTGATTCGAAAAGTAACGCTTGAGCGTAATAAGAATTATTTAGCTGAGAATTTTTCAGAAGGTGATACGGTTGACGTCCATGTTAAAGTAAAAGAGGGAGAAAAAGAGCGTATTCAGATTTTTAAAGGAGTCGTTCTTAAAGTGCAAGGATCAGGGATGGGGCGTTCTTTTACTGTAAGAAAAGTGTCTGCAGGTGTTGGTGTAGAAAGGACTTTTCCTTTGGCAAGTCCTATCGTTCAGAAAGTTGAAGTTAAACAGTATGGTAAAGTAAGACGAGCAAAATTATTTTATTTGCGACAATTAAGTGGACGTGCCGCTAAAGTTGAATCTGAACTTGCTGTTAAGGGAAAAGAAAGAGAAGTTCGCGGTAAAAAGAAAGTTAAAGATTAAACTCGATTTTTTATCCAAATTTTTTGAGTATATTTTGTGCGTGTTCTGAAATTTTATTCATGCTTTTCTTGGTTTCATCGTCATTTGATTTTTGACTAATAGAAACCGATTCAGTGATTATTTTTTTAACTTCTTCAGCGATAGCTGGAATGATTTTTTCTTTAATTTTAGTAAAATTATTTTCAAGCTGAAAGTTTTCAGATCTTAGTTTTTCGTATCTTTTTTTGTATAAGCTTGATTCAACTTCAGAAGTCGTATTGCCATCTAAGAGTTGTAAGAGATTATCTCCAATAAGTATATATGATTTGAGCACTTCCACAACGAGAGTATTGGTTTGTTCTCTTTGAAGAACAATTTGTGCTTTATCATAGGTATCAGAAATGAATTTTTTTTGACTTTGATCAGCCATATTAAGAATCTCCTTAATTTTTTACAGAGAGGCTTTTTCCAAACAGACAATGTGCAGCACAGCATACTCATTAAATTATAATGTTGAGTTTCGTGTTTCGTCTATATAGTTTTTGTATTTTAATTAGGGGTTGTTGTGAAATAGGGATGGTGATCATAATACAAAAGACTAGGGAGAGAGTGTTGGTGAAAAATTTTGAGCCTTTTGATTGGAAAAGTTTAGATTCACAGCCCGTTATTGGGGTTGATGAAGTGGGAAGAGGTTGTTTGGCAGGACCAGTTTATGCGGCTGCTGTTATCATTAATCCAGTTCATGAATTTTCTCAATTCCTTGATTCGAAAAGTATATCCGAAAAACAAAGAGAAAAGTTAACTGTTCAAATCAAGAAAAATCATCAGTGGTCAGTCGCTTTTGCTACGGTTGAAGAAATTGAGTGTTTGAATATACTTCAAGCTTCGTTATTGGCAATGAAAAGGGCTGTTTTGAAATTAGGCTTGACGAAGGGTCATGTTTTGGTTGATGGAAATCAAAAAATTCCGAATTTAGATTGTTTTTTAAAACAAACAACGCTTATAAAAGGAGATCTTCGAGCCGCTCCAATTTCAGCGGCTTCTATACTTGCTAAAACAACAAGAGATCGGCTTTTAACTGAAATGGCTATTCAATGGCCAGATTATGGATTTGAAAAGCATAAAGGATATTCAACTCAATTTCATAAGCAGGCCATTAGACAATTTGGTCCTTGTGCCATTCATCGCAAAACATTTTCGGGAGTTAAAGAGTGGGTAAATCTTGGAAATCAGGATTAGATGCTGAAGATAAGGTTATTGAATTGTTTTGTCAAAGAGGATGCTGTTTAATTGCACAGAGAATAAAGTTGTTCAATGTTGAAGTTGATCTTTTATTTAGTAAAGAGGGCAAAAAAATTCTTGTTGAAGTTAAAAAAATGTCTTCTTCTTTCATGCGCGATCCCATAATTTCAGAACATCAACGCATTCGATTGCATAGGGTATATAATTACCTTCTTCAATGTAATGATCAAGCGGAGTTTTATCTTGCCCTAGTTAAAGCGAACGGTGAAGTGGAATTGATTGAAGCAGATGGCGTTTTTAACTAGTGGCTGCTGCAAAACAGCCAACTTGCAGCAGCCACTAAGGCAAGCTGCAAAACAGCTAAAGAGACGCACTTGATGTGATACTTGTTGCGGCGGAAGTAGAATAATCTTCAGCCTTTTTATAAGACGGACGCTATGAAATTGATAATGGGTGGTGCTCATCATTGTAAACAATAGTGCCCTCGAACTCTGTAATGGCATGAAACTTTTAATCTCTTTGTGTTCGATATCCACTAAGATTGTTTAATCGAATTAAATTTTCCCATTCTTCTATAGGTGCTTCATTTTTAAAACGATTTAAACAATCAATATCAAGGTCAATCAGCTTTTTAATTCTTTCATGTTCACTATATGAATTTGAACAGTTTATAAATTCTGGATGTTCAATACTCCAGTAACTTTCAAGATGAAGGCTGCCTGTGTGACTATTAAAACCTCTGTTTGCCATGCATTGGATAAAGTTTTTTTCTTTTGGAAAGTTAAATTCTTTTGTTGATTCGTTATCAATATCATCTAAAGAAGAACCACGTTGTTCATTGGGGTTATTATAATATTCTGGATAACACTCATGAAGAATGGTTTCAAAAACAGGTTCGTCGGGCTTAGGAAATACTAAATCTGTAAAAGCTAAAAATGAATTACGAATATTAATACATTCGCCGGCGGCTAGATTGTTGGAACAAACTTCAACAGCTAAGTTTAAAAAATTAGTAAACTTTTCTTTAATAAAAGAATTCCATGAATTTGCTTGTTCAAGAATATCTAGTAAACGAATAAATTGAGATAATCTTCCCCTTGGGATTCCATTATCAATATTGTCTGAAATATAATAAGTCATTCTCTCTTTAAGGTCGTTTACAATTGTTTGCTGATGAGCTTTATTTTCATCAATTACTCTAATTCTGTCTTTTAATTGAGCAATTATAAGTCTGAAATACAGTTTTCCTAGAATATTTTTTGCTCGCTGAATTTGATTTAATTTCTTAATTTTATTTCGTTCAGTATCTTTTTCCCTTAGGCACCTTTCATATTCATTTTTACTTTTTTCTAGATTTTCAATGATGTCCTTCTTTGAACTATTTTCGGAGATGCGATTTTGTACAGAAAAAATTTCTAAATATCGAGGCAATAAAAGTGACTCTTTTATAGGGTCTGTAAATGAATTATTATTATTGTTATCGGCTGAATCATCATGAATTGTGGTTTGTTTCTGATTGCACCAACCCATAATTGATTGAAATTGAGGTGAACGTGGTGTGAAGTACGAGTAATGATTATCATAACTAGAATTTAATTCATAATTTGAAAGGTCATTCATTATTGCGTTTTTAGCTCTTTGCCAGATATTATTTATTGAATTGTAAAGATAATTAGGTACTGATTGTGAAATTGCATAGTGTATCCCTGTTGTAAAAGAATCATTTCCCTTAGGTGATGAAATTGCCACTTCAGTTGTTGGTGAATTACTATAAACAATTGTATTTGGAATTAGTCTTAATTGTTCTGAAACAACTCCGCTAAAACAGTTGAGTAATTGAATAATTGTAATTGCATTTGGATTTCTTGTTCTAAAATTTTCTAAAAGAATTTCTAGAATGAAATTAAAAATTGTATATAAATTAGTCGACTAACAAAATTTATATTTCGATTGCAGAAAAACATTGTAAATTGTCCTTTCATAATCAGCGAAAAGGGTAAATAATAAATTCAAGAAAAACATATAAAATCAATTGCAACTTAAATGCCAGATTTATACAAAAAGTCATTGATTCGTTGTTGGTTGAAAATTAGAGTTTTTAAAAAATTGCAGCCTAAATTTTTTTTGCTCTTAAACAAAATCTGTTAACATCAATTCATTCATTTGTTCTAACGAAAAAAACATTTTATTTACCTTCGAATTTACTTTACAAAGCATCCGATAGCTTATATAACCTATTGACACTAAGGAGTATAAATGACAGAAAAAAAATCAAAAAATTTCAAACGCATCAGTAAAATAAAATTAGCGATTGCTCATATTGGGGAGTTTAGAAGTGGAAGTTTAAGTGAACAATATAATGTTTGTGGAAAATCGGGTTGCCGTTGTAAAGATAAAAAAAATCCACAAAAGCATGGGCCATATTACCAAATTGGATATTATAAAAACAAAAAACACACAACATTGTTTGTTAAGAAAGAACATGTAAAAAAAATTAAAGAGGAATTAAAAAATTATAAGAAATTACAAGAACTCATAAAAGAATGGGTAAGATTAAGCACGGAAGACTCTAATGATAGACTCTCCGTGTAAAAATGTCGAAGGACTTAATCAGGGCTGTACGAGTGGCTGCTGCAAAACAGCCAACGAGACGCACTTGATGTGCGACTCGTTCGATTTGAACTCGCCGCCTTAAATTTGACTATTTTGCTGCAGCCGTTAGTTAAAATGAGTAAACCTGAAAATTGGCACCAAACCCTTTTATGCTTGAGTTTTGTTCTGATAGAATTGGAAAGAATGTGACTAGAGGTGGTTTTAGGGGGTGGATTTTATAAGATATTTGATCAAGGACATTTTCTTCTTGAAGTTGCAGTTGTTGTTGGGGCACATAGTAGACAACATAAGTTCCCAAAAGAATTCCGGCGTAAAGTCCAAGAGAGGCTCCTCGAGCGATATTTTGCAAATTATCACCGGGTTTTTTCGCAAAAGCGAGAGTGGCAATACCAATCATTGTTCCAGCGAGCACTCCGTAAGTACAAGCTTTGATAAATTCTTTCATGGGTTCAGCATTTGCTTGATTGTTAACAGTAAAACTGAAAAAAAAAGCAAAAAATAAAATCCATTTTTTAAACACAGACATATTTGTATACTAATCAATTCAATTTAAAAACTCAATGGATCTCATCAGTATATGAAGAATCTATTTATTTTATTGAGTTATGCCCATCATTAGTCCAGAAAATAGTGGTTTGTTGATAAGTGGTTCTATCCTGAACGCAATAGCAACGAAGTGACAGATGAAGAGAATTATGTAACATAATATTTGCTTGAAACAGAATGAATAGACGGGTTTAAACGTCATAAAAATGAGGTTTGAAGATTGTTAATTTTTCAAAAGAGAAGAGTATCTTTACTTTAAGGGGTTGTTTTTATATAACTCTATTCCTAAAGTGAATTTTTTTATATTTAATATGCATTTTACAAATGTAAATTAACTTGCTATTAGGCTCTCAAGAAAGGAGAACAATTTATGAAAAAACAATTTTTTTTAATCATTTTTTTAACTTTTGTTTTACAAGGAGTTTTTGCTAGTGAAGCCATTG
>CAYMLA010000161.1:0-6267 GCA_964390785.1 uncultured Bdellovibrionales bacterium
ACTCATACAGCTTCCTCCTCGCGCCTCCGTGCAAACTCAATCGCTTTGGGTATAGGCCCTATAAAAATTACACCTGAGGACTTCACTGCCCTCAAAAAGAAGAAGCTCTCTACCATTCTGTTTGCTCAATTCAGTATTTTCCATTATCTCCAATTTAGAAACAAAATTTTTAATAAGATGAAAATCTTAAAAACAAACAGAACCACAAACAAAGGAGTTGGTATGAAAAAAGTAGTTAAAAAAGATTCGAGTTCAAACCTTAAAAAGTTAGTTAACTTAAAGTTAATTGTAATGGCGACTATTCTCACAAGCTTAGCTTGCCAAGCAGCAACAGTTGTTGCAGGTCTTGTTGCCATGTTTGGCACCATTGGAGCCGTTCTCATACTTCAACCTCGAGCTCTTCAATCCGCTCTTGTAGAGTATCAAATTGAAGGTCAAGTGAATCCACAAATAACAGAAGCAGCTAACTACTTAAGAGATCAAATTTCATTAAAATTCCCTGAAGACCAAATTCCATACACAGACGTAGAATTAATAGAGGCCGCCCTATATTTTGCAGAACAAACCTGTGATGAAGACCCCCAACTCTGTAAGGATTTAGGTATTTAAGCCGTGTTACTATTGCTTTTTATTTTCCTTTTCACTAGCCCGTCCGCTGAGGCATCCTTAATTCGCTGGGTGCCTTCAGCGAACACCTCAATCGATGAACAGAATTCAATGCAGGTTTTTATCAGCACAACCCTGAAGCTTCTGCCACGCAAAATGCACCCATCCCAAAAAGTACATGTCGTCTTTAAAAAACTCGATGCTTACAATGAAGTTCAAAACCCCTGTGGGAGAAATAATCAAAAGAAGGCGTCAACACCGGTTTTTGCAGAATGGACTAATAAACAAGGCTACCATGAGATAGCACTTCACAGTGGTTTTAAGAAAGACATTTTAATCGGTCCCCAAAAGTCGACAACCATTAATTGTGAATTTGGAACCTTTTACCGAATGGCTCAAGCCAGCTTATTGCATGAACTCGGTCATATTTGGGATAACAATACAACAAAAAGAATGCGAACACTAAGGCATGAGCATTTGCAAAAATGCGCAGTGAAAAAATCACGGCATGATCACCCTGAGTCCCTTTACTGTCACCTACCTAATTTTATGGAAAGACGCATTTCATCCGACCCTCAGTTTCTTCATTTAACAAACTGGAAATGGAGACATCGTCGCTTTTTTAGAAAAAACCTCAAAACATCGACAAGCCCTAGAGCCTATGAAAGAAAAAATCCACAAGAAACCTTTGCGGTCAATTTAGAATATTTTTTACTTGATCCTGATTTTAAGTGCCATCGCCCCGCCTTATACAATTATTTTAAGCAAAAGCTGGAACATACTCCGTTCAAACAAAGCCGCTGTCAAACGAACTACTCTCTGCCCTCATACAATGGATTGTTTATCTATAACATTGATCCCAAAAAGGTCGATAGCATTCACTTTGTTCTTGCTGGAGAAGGAAGAAGTTTCGTTTCTAAATGGGGGCATGCTATGTATCGAATAGTCACTTGTGACACCCCAGGAAATTGCCTGCAAAAACCAAGTCAAAACTTCATTGTCAGTTTTGCCGCACAGTCTCAGAATTTATTACTTGGAACCTGGGAAGGGTTTCGAGCCTCCTACTCCAGCCAAATTTTTATCAAACCCTTTTTAGAGGTAATCAATGATTATCGAATCGATAACATGCGAGACGTCACGAGTTACCCGCTTAATCTCTCTCCAAAAGAAAAAGAGCAACTCATCCATGTTATTCTAGAACGTTATTGGGACTACCAAGGCCGATATTCTCTATTCACTAATAATTGTTCTGTAGAAAGCCAATCTATGCTTGCCGCAGCAGTTAATGAAAAAAGTTTGGCTTTTTTCGACTGGCAACTTTTTAGTCCCATAGACATGAAAAATCAATTGCTTCAAACCTCTTACATAAACCAAGAACCTCTAAAGGATATCAAAAAGGCCATTGAGAAAGGTTACTTCTTCCCTTCCATCGCTCAAAATTCACTTGAAAAATGGAAAAGCATCCAATCCTATTTTTCAAATCCATCGATTGATTCAGAAAAAGAACTCTATCAACACCTAAATGAACTGACGTTTGATGAAATCAAAATTATCGCTGATGAGTTGACTAAACATGGTACTGTGAAGCAAATAGGGCAATTTTTTCTCTTGCTGACCATTCTTGAAAGCTCTGTTATGTCTGAAAACCAAGAAAAAATATCTCAACGACTATATAATATGAGCAACCAACTGCTTTTCGAGTATTCTAATATTCTTTTTCCTGAGCCAGATTATTGGCGCAATGAAACAGGATACGGTGTTCCCCTTATCCTTGACCTTTCAAGCATCCCTGAAAGACAAGATCCTAATAGTTCTCTTTCTCTAAAAGCTAAAGAATTTCAAATTGACTGCTGCGGAGACTTACTCAATCAAATCAACTCATGGAATGAAAAAATGAGTGAAGTCAAAAGCCTCCTTTTCAAGGAGTTAAGGAATCGAAGAAAACAACATCAAAATGAAAATTAGATATTTTGAATCAACTTTTGGTACTCCGTCTTCAAATCAAAGAGAAAATGTTTACCAATAGCAGTTAAAAAAACGAATCAAAACCTCAAAGGGGACAAGTTGAACAGGTGTATCGGGTAGCCAGAGCCAATCTCTCAACTCCAGCTCCCACACCACCGACTTATTAAAATAAATCTTAACTTCTTTTGTGGCACTTCAGCAGATTAGATTCTGCTGAAGCTTCATAAAATAATTGCTTTACTATTTTTCGCAATAATATCTAAAACGAACATTTGTTCCATCACCAAGAGCAGGATTAAAATTCACTTTATTGCCATCAAGAGTCCAATTTTTCAATGCAGGTGAAGAATTGATATCCACTTTTACTTCTCCAACAGGAGCACACCTTAAATCATGACTTCCCAAATGAATTTTAATTCGATCAGCCATATCTTCCAAAATTGGTCCGTAATTTGGAGCACAAATCGATGCATCTATCCCATCTGTTAGTGCAGATAACTCTTGATACCGACGACCATAAGCCCCCTTTGAGACACTCAAACACGCCGAATCATTGTACTGAATAACAATAGAATGAAATGAAAAGATTTTGTTTTCACCAAATACACTTCGAACTGTACTCACTGCTGTTGCTGGCCAATTTTTACTCGTTAATTTTTTGTATTGATTACTACTTTTTGAGTCAAGAAATCCCCCGACACTTCGCTCATCTTCATCAGAAATTAATACAACCGCCAAACCAGCCTCTTGACGAAAACATCTTGAGTCATTTCTTTCTACGGCACGAACTGTTGCATAAATTCCTTGTTCGTCACCAGAAGTGTTACCTATATTCCCTGTCGCCAAATTTAAAAATTTTGTTTTAAAATCAGGAGTGGTTTTATCAATAAAATACGTGCCGTCATTTCCTCCAAATAAACTTGTTGTTCCAAATGATCTTAACTGCCCATCATTAGCTGGAGATGTTGAAGTGAGACAAATTCTCCAATCAAGATCTCCCAAACGATCAGTTAGATCACTTAACTTTTGACCCAACTCTTTTCTTTCTTCGTTCATTGATCCTGAATTATCAATAATAAATAAAATATCTAATTTCGTTGTATGATCTTTAACTAATAAAGAGTGATCTTGCCATTCAAGATTTAACAATTCAAACTTAACTTCCGTGCTTTTTTTAGGGTTTCCAGCATTGTCAACAGCTTGAATCCAAAAAGAATATTCACCTGGCTTAAGATCATTGTATGTAATACTAACTAAATCTTTACATTGACGTTCAATCGTTTGACTTGGCGTTTTAAGAAAACAATCCGAAGACTTAATACCAGATTCAGCGTCTTTTACATTAAAAGAAATAACAACCGATTTGTGATCTTTAGAAATTGATACTGGTGTATTTATTGCTATAACGGGAGCAGCAGTGTCAACTAAAAATTTAAAGAGCTTTGCTTCAGTCATTTGATTTGTGATTGTAAACGATTTAACCTGAGCAGCATATTCAGTCCCATTTTCTAAATTACATGAAGACGCAAATTGATGTTTAAGGTTTTTTGTTTCGACTTCATCACAAACTGATTTTGTACCATTTGCATTTAAAATGGAAACAACATATTTTACTGCTCGAGATGATTGACTCCAATTCACTTGAGGAACAAGTCCGCCTGTCAAATACTGATCAGTTTTAGCATCATTAACACCAGTGATTCCTGTAACAGAAAAAGCCCCTGACGCCACACTATCAACCGTCCAAGTATAATCTTCTGACTCTGAAAATCGACCCACTTTATCTTCTGCCCATACTCTAAATGTATGGAGTCCCTCTCCTAAGTTTGAATAAGAAATTGAACCAGAACAAAGTTCTTCTTGTAAATCATTTAATTGACAATATACAGATTTAATCCCTGATAATTCATCAGAAGCTCTAAACTGAAACTGAGCTGAGTTATCGGCCGTAATCAAATCTGGTTTAGGATCTAGCAGAGCTACAATAGGATCAGTTAAATCAACGAGCCAATTATAATCTAAAGATTCAGAAAGATTACCTGCTCGATCTATTGCATGAATTGAAAAAGAATGTGTTCCTTCAGCCAAGGCATCTAAGAATTGTTTGAGACCACAATCTTTAATTTTTTCACCATTCATTTCACAAAAAATTTCTTCAACACCAGAAAGTTCATCATTAGCAGCAAACTCAAACTCAGCATATTCTTCGCTGCTTTTATCTGAAGGTGTTAACAAATACTCTACCGTTGGAGGAATACTGTCATGAATAATTGAAGCATTTATACAATCTGTGATAACTTGTTCACCATCAATACTGATACGATCAAATTTTGCGTAAACACTAACACTTTGATTTTCTCTATCCAAAATCCATCCCCGTTCGGATTTAAACTCTTCCCACTCCCCTCCACTTTCACAAGTCGAATCTGAAGTAATGTACATTTTTTCTGCACGCAAACACGTCAATTGCAGCATTACAGCAGCTTCTTTTGCATAAGAAGCTCCATGATTAATCATTATCGAAGGAACTTCAGCGCTCAACTGATCAACTGTATAAGGCTCAACTTCGAATTTCAATTTATTGCAATTTTGAAAAGAAAAAATAATAAAAGTCACTATGAATATCAAACCAAGAAGTGATCTATTGATTTTAAAAAGTTTATTTTTTATTTTTCCCATACATTCCTCCCCAATAAGACGCGAAAATTTAACTTCACATTTATGATCTCATGTCATCAGACTAAAGTCGAGAGGGCTTCTCAAAATAAGACAAATTATTTATAAAAAATAATAAAAAATTTTAAAATTGTATCAAATAGAATCAATAAAAATTGAAAAACAGGATCAGCCCCTAAGCTGTTTCTTTAAGCTCACCAAAGTTAACGGACAATTTTGCCCGCAGCCGAGAAACAGCTTGAGCATGAAGCTGAGAAACACGACTCTCAGTCACCCTAAGAACACGACCAATTTCTTTTAAATTCATATCTTCATAATAATATAAGGACAAGACCAAACGTTGACGTTCTGGCAATTCCTCTATCGCTTGAGTCATAAGTTCCTTAACTGTTTTTAAATTCAATTGATTGAAAGGATTATTAAATTTACATCCTTCTAAAATATTCAATATTGATTTTTTATCAACACTACTAAATGTTTGACTTTCATCAATTGACAAAACACTAACGGGTTTTACCTGATTCACAAGCTCATAATATTCCGTCATATCAATTTTAAGTTTAGCAGCCACTTCTTCTTCAGTGACTTCTCGTCCTAGCTCAGATTCTAATTCAATCATTGTACGATCAAGTAATTTTGCTTTATCTCTTACAGAACGAGGCACCCAATCTTGAGCTCTTAACTCATCTAATATTGCTCCTCTAATACGAAATTCAGCATAAGTTTTAAACTTATTGTCTCGCGAAGGATCATACTTTTCAATGGCGTCCATCAAACCAATCACTCCGCTTGAAATCAAATCATCCAATTCAATATTTGCAGGCAATCGAATAGCAATTTTTTGCGCTATAAATTTAATCAAAGGAGCATATTCAAGTATAAGCTTATCCTTCTGTGAACTTGTCAACTGATTAGGCCCTTCTTCTTTATACCTTCTAAGTAAAGCAGTATTGTCACCCATATGCACTGTTTCACTCCCTTTCAATTTTTAGTGGCTGTTGCAAAACAGCCAACTTTTTC
>CAYMLA010000162.1:0-6256 GCA_964390785.1 uncultured Bdellovibrionales bacterium
GTTCATTGACTGGTTTTTCAAATTCAGCACAAAAACTATCATCGACAGGCGTGACTCCATCTTTAATGCAGTTTACAGTGCGAGTTGCGATATCTGATGTGCCACAAAGACCGGGGCATTCTCCCCAAGCGTTAGCAACCCACATGTATTCTTCACAGGCTTGTTCATTGCATGCGCGAGTTTCTGATAATTTTGTTGCAGTACAGTTTTTTCCAGTTGGATCAGTGTCTCCAAGTGAACTTTTACATTTGACTTCCCTCGTTTGAAATCCTCCTCCGCAATTAACAGAACAATCACTCCAAAGACCAGACACCCAACTCCAAGTTGGACTTTGAGTATCGCATGCTTGTAGGTTACATGCACGTGTTAGAGCGGGTTTTTCATCTTTACAATTAACATCATCAACTTGTCGTTCTTCTTCAACAAGGTAACAAAAAACATCACGCGTTTGTGTCCCTCCATCACATGAAGCTGAACACACTCCCCATGACTCTATTTTCCATTCGTATGTGCAAGTTGTAGGATTGTTATTTCCTTTTTTTGAAGATGAAAAACTGACTGGATTACAAGAGTTTAAAATGAAGGTTGCAAAACAAATAAAAGAAAGATTTAGAATTAAACGAATGTTAAAATTTTTCATAGGAATTCTACCCCATTTGTAAAACAATGTTCTCCTTATTAGTGTAGCTGAATTTCTTTGTTTAATTGACTTTTTTTTATTTCCCAAGCCCTAAGAATAGGTGTTTTGATCTTGAACAGGACTAAAGAAGGTATAAAGGGTTTTTCTGTTTGTATTTAGTGGCTGTTTTGCAGCAGCCACTACTTAGTGGCTATTGCAAAATGAGGAAAGTGGCTTTTGATAAGTGATCACTTTATTTTATGATAAACTTGAGATGGGTTTCTAATGCGGTGTTATTTTCTTTTAATTCATTAGGTCTATTTTGAGACCCGTCTTGCCAATATCCCCCACCGATAGCTAAATTTGGAGTGAGCCAATAATTTACTTTTGTTTGTAAAAAAAGATTATCAATGTCCTTGTGATTACCCCACAGGAAAGTATTTTCAAAATCTAAGCGAGATCGAAAAGATAATTTTAATCGAAATCCTAAAAGATTGCTTGTATGATTTTTAATGAAATTAGTGTTTGTTGTTGAAATTGTATTTTTGTAAAATTGTTGACCGATTAAAAAACTTAAGTGAGGAGTCGTGTTCCAAAATTGAGGACATTCTAATCCAAAACGTCCAATTAAATGAATCCATTCAGGAGAGTAGTTGTTGTCTTTGGTTTGCATGAGTTGCTTTCGAAGAGAAGTTTCGAGCCCCAAATAGGAATACCATGCTCCAATTGAGAATTGTGAAGAAATAACCTTTGAAGTTGTGTGTGTGTTTATTGTTTCTGATGGGCGATCTTGGTGAGAATAATTAACGCCACCAATGAGCCATATCCCCATTTTGCTTCGATAAAAAAATGAATCGGTGTTTAATCCCAAGGCTTGAAGTTCGTTATCATGAACTTCAACGCAGAGTAAGTAATTTTCTGATGATTTG
Organism: uncultured Bdellovibrionales bacterium; assembly: GCA_964390785.1. Classification (GTDB taxonomy): domain Bacteria; phylum Bdellovibrionota; class Bdellovibrionia; order Bdellovibrionales; family CAYMLA01; genus CAYMLA01. Next base: position 1,549 of record CAYMLA010000162.1, read on the forward strand.
TCAGGAGCAATTAAAAGAAGATTTTGACATGTTTTTGGGTTTTCAATTTCTATGGAATGATTAAATCGTCTTCTTATGCCACCTTTGTAATAATTTAGGATGTTGTCGTTGTAAATAACAGAAGAGCCGGTTTTGCTTGCCAATGGAATTTGGAGGGAATATTTTTTTCTGACTAAAAAACGGGGTTTTAGTGGAGTTAAAAATAATTTTGTTTCGGATTGAGCAAGTTTTAAAGCGGTTGGTGTTGATTGATTTGATTTTTTTGTGATTGAAATTTTAAGGTTTGAGTAATGATGAATCTTAGGGTTATATCGAGGAAGAGTTTCATTTGGAGCAATGAGTACTTTTTTTCTTTTTTGTTTTGAGTATTGCGCAATTGATGAGACTGATTTGAGTTGCGGATAATCTTTAATGAGTGTTTTTGCTTTTGTTTTTGCTTCGTCATGTTGATCAAGCTGGTCTAAAATTTTTATTTCTTCAATCTTAAAAGAAATTTCAGATGAATCAAGTTTTTGTGCTAGTCTTATTTCTTCAAGCGCCTTATCCAGATTTTTTTCTTCTGAATCGCTTAAATAAAAGCGTGCAGCGACAGCATGGGATTGAGCTTCTTTCGGATTTTTTTTTATAGATTCATTGATGTCTTTTTCTTGAATGTCTCGAACTTCAAGTGGATTGTCTTGGCTGGTTTCTGAGGAAAGCAATAGATCTTCATCATTGTTATCTTCAAGAGTAGTTGGTTTTTGAATGACAATCTCTTTTTTTTCTTTGATTTTTTTAAGGGGTTGTGAAACAGGGGAGATAGAGGGTTTTGAAATCGATCCAATTCTCATGTAGCGAGGATGAATGTTTTTTGCACATTTTTTATTTCTTAAAACAAAGGTTTTAAAATCTTTTTCTGTTGTTAAATAAGATTTAATTTGAACGATTTCATCATTTTTAATGATAACATTGCATTTGAAATTTAGATATCGTTTTAAAATTAAAAGCTGGTCCCCTTTTTTAAAATGATTAATATCAAGATGAGGATTGAGTTTGATTAATTTTAGAACCTTCCCTTCATTTCCCCAAAGAGGAATTGCTCCTATGGAAAGTAAAATTCCAGATAAAATTTCTTTTGTGTCTTTGATTGTATAAATATAGGCATTTTTATAAGAAGGAATTTTAGAATCGATTTGGCCATAACTCAATAATGGAAAGAGTAATAAAAAGTAAACGATAGAAGAGCATCGATGCAATTTTTTCTCCAATTTGCTTTTGTTGTTTATTGTATCACAATAAACAACATGAACAACTCACTCGATTTGAGCTTGTGTTTTTCAAAATTGGCTATTTTATAATAATTGTTAATGATTTTAGGTTATCATTTTTAAAATGGATTAGATATTTTTTTAACAAAATCATTCACTTTTGTCGAGTTATAGAGTAACTATTAGAAGTTCTTTGTTTTTAATGAGTGGCTGTTTTGCATCAGCCACTAGTTAAATGGTCGAAATAATTTTGGAAAAGAGTCAGATGAAAAAATATCCTATTTCTGTTTTTAAAAATTGGAGTTTTACAAAAAAGGTCAGAACAATTTACAAGTTGAGTCGACAAATTGAATTTCATTTAGAAAGTCTAGATAAGGTTGATCTAGAGGCAGATGTTTCTCTTTTATCTGATTTAAAAAAATATGTTTCATGGATTTCTGGTGATAAAAAAGATAAATCTGATCCCATTGATTGGTTTTTCCTTAAGGTGAAGTTAGATTCAGTTAAGGATTTAAAAAGTTTTTATGAATTTATAGTTCCAATTGAACGTTATCTACAAAATTCTGTAAAAGATGGTGATTTTTTGGTGAGTTGTTTTGATCGTTCTTGTGCTTCAAAAGAGAGGTTGGATCTTAGTCTTGTTCTCGTTGATCTTCGATCTTCGTTTAATGTTGGAAATATAATACGTACTTTTGATGCTTTAAATGGTGAAGAGATTTTGTTTTGTGGTTATACGCCATATCCAGATTTAAGTTCTTTTAAATCAGCAATGGGTGCAGAAAAAGAGGCGAATTGGAAGCATTTTTTAAAAGTTGATGAAGTTTTTCATTATTTAAAATCTCAAAAAAAAAGTATCATTGCTTTAGAAACAGTTCCTTCGACGAAGCATATTTATGAATTTGTCTTTCCTGAATCTTGTGCTTTGGTTTTAGGTAATGAACGATTTGGTTTGAATCAAAATATTCTTGAACAAGCTGATCAAGTGATACAAATTCCTGTTTTTGGAGTTAAAAACTCACTTAATGTGGGCGTTAGTTTTGCCATTGCCGGTTTTGAATTGCTTCGACAAAAGAGGTTTAATAAACTAATAGACATAAAGAGATAGGCTGATTATATTGTTGTTTCAAAACAACTCATTTTTGATTGGTGATTTTAATTGCTTTAAAGAAGGGTTTAGAAGGATGAAAAAAACAATTTTAACTGGAGTTAAGTCAACAGGTTCAGTTCATGTTGGACGTTATTTGGGGGCAATGAAGCCAGCGATTGAGTTATCTCTTAATCCAGATTATCAAGCGTTGTATTTTGTTGCGGACTATCATGCTTTAACGACATTAACAGATGGGAAATTGAATAAAACACTGACTTATGAAGTCGCAGCCAGTTGGATTTCAATTGGGCTTGATCCTGAAAAAGTGATTTTATATCGTCAGTCAGATATTCCAGAAATATTTGAGTTGTCGTGGCTTCTTTCTTGTGTAACACCCAAAGGATTAATGAATCGGGCGCATGCTTATAAGGCCATTGTTGCTGATAATCAAACTCATCAAAGAAAAGATGAAGATCATGGAGTTAATATAGGTCTTTATACTTATCCTGTTTTAATGAGTGCAGATATTCTTGCTTTTGATGTTGACGTTGTGCCTGTTGGTGAAGATCAGCTTCAGCATCTTGAAATTGCTCGTGATACGGCTCAACGTTTTAATCGTGTGTTTGGCGATTGTTTAAAAGTTCCTAATGTAATTATTCAAAAAAATCTTGCCGTTGTTCCTGGCATTGATGGAAGAAAAATGAGCGCAAGTTATGACAATACGATTCCGATATTTTCTTCGTCAAAAAAATTAAGAAAAATAATTATGAAGATAAAAACAGACTCTAGTCCTCCTGAAGCTCCTAAAAATCAAAATGATAATTCATTATTTTTTCTTTATTCTCAATTTGCTTTACCAGAGCAAATTGAAGAAATGGCAAAAAATTACCAAAATGGAATTGCGTGGGGTGAAGTGAAACAGTGTTTGTTTGAGGTGATGGATTCTTATTTTAATAATCCACGTGAAATTTTTAATGATTTAATGGCAGACACTCAACGATTGGATCAAATTTTATCAGATGGAGCACAAAAAGCTCGTCAAATTGCAATGGGTGTTTTATCACGAGTTAGAAATAATGTTGGAGCAAATTTGAATAGTGTTTAATTTGTAAATTTTGTTTTTTTTAAGAAAATTTTTTATGAAAGCAAAGTTTAATGTTTCGTTTGAAACTGTAGGCTGCAAACGAAACGAAATGGAGTCCGCGTTATGACGTCTATAAGACAAACCGCCGTAGCAGGTTCTTTTTATCCGGATCAAGCCAATGATTTGTCTGATATGATTGACGAGTATTTGAAGCCAATGAATAAAGATTATCATCCAAAAGCTTTTATCGTGCCTCATGCTGGTTTTATTTACTCGGGTTCTATTGCTGCCCTTTCTTATTCTTTATTGCAAAGGTCTCATTTTCAATCGGTATTATTGCTTGGTCCTTCGCATCGATTTTCTTTTGAAGGCATAGCAACATCACCTGATCTTTATTTTGAAACTCCCCTTGGAAAATGCTCAGTTGATCGAGAGTTATCTCAACAAATTGAAATGAAATTTTCTTTTGTTCGTCCAATTAAAAAAGCTCATTTTCAAGAACATTGTTTAGAAGTCCAATTGCCTTTTCTACAAAAAACCTTAATTGATTTTAAATTTGTTCCTTTATTGGTGGGGATGAGTAGCGATGATGATATTTCTTCTGTTCTTGATTTTATATGGAGAGAGAATCGATTGATTCTTGTTTCATCTGATTTATCTCATTTTCTATCTTATCAAGAGGCTTGCAAAGTTGATCAGCAAACAATTGATAATATTCTTTTTTCACAAAAAGAGAAAATTGAATTTAATCATGCTTGTGGAGCTTTGCCCATTCGAGGATTAGTGAAATTTGCTCAAAAGAAAGGTTGGAAAGCAGATGTTTTAGAATACAAAAATTCAGGTGATACGTCTGGTGATCAAGCAAGGGTTGTCGGATACACTTCAATTTGTTATTACTAGTGCGTCGTAGTGAGGTTTGAGCGAAGCAATCGAAAAAATTGGCTATTTTGCGGCTTGCCTTCTTAAGTGGCTGCTGCAAAATAGTCAAATTTGAGGCGAGCGAGGTCAAATGAGAGGTTTTGTTAATAGGAGGTTGTTTGATGCAAGAACATTGGAAATCAGTTGTTATTACATTAGCAAAAAAAACGATTTTATTTGGAGCTAAAACTGGAAAAGTTATCGATGTTGATGAAAATTCTTTTCCAGAACCACTTCAGAATAAAGGAGCTTGTTTTGTGACATTAAGAAAAAATCGTCAGTTAAGAGGATGCGTTGGAACGCTCGAAGCTTATCGAAGTTTAGCAGAAGATGTTTGTGCTAATGCGTTCGCTTCAGCTTTTAATGATCCTC
>CAYMLA010000163.1:0-6187 GCA_964390785.1 uncultured Bdellovibrionales bacterium
TCTTTTTTTGAGAGGTTTGAGTCATTCCACATTCGATTTCTGCAATAAGAGACTCCATTTTTTCGATATCTATTTGATTGTGACTCATTATTGAAGAATTAGATTTTGTATTTTGAGTATTTTTAATTGTAGGTGTTGGGGATTCTTTGGTTTGAGAGAAAGTGTGTTTGAGTTTTTCATACTTGGTTTTTTGTTTTTGTAAAGTTGAGCTGAGATCTTGACTGATTTTTTTGAGAACTTTATTTTCTGATTCAAGCAGTGAGTTTTCTTTTGATTTTTCTGTCCAGAGCATTTTTAGGCTTTCATGTTGATCATGAAGGGTTTCGATTTCATTGTTTTTTTGATAGAGTTCATTTTTGATGGTTTTTAATTCTTTTGTAAGATGTTCTTTTTCAAAATCAAGTTTTTTTGTTTCTCCACGGTAATACACCATTTTATTTTGAATTTTATTGAGCTCAGAATGAGATGAACGTTGTTTTTCGTCAAGAGTTCTTTCTAAACCAATAATTTTATTTTTAAGTTCTACAAGTTCTTCTTCAAGTTGAGGAATTTGATTTAATTTGGAGTTAGCTTCCGTCAGTTGTTTTTCATTGAGGTTGAGTTGTTCAAGTGATTTGAGGCGCTGATCTTCAAAAGAAGAAATAAGTTCATTTTGTTCATTTTCAAATGTTAATCGTTGTTCTTTTATGTGTTCAGAAAGGTTTTTAACATTTGTTTTTAAATCATTGATCGTTGCTTTTTTCCCAGCCAATTTAAGTTCAAATTCTAAATTTAATTTTTCAAATTCAGCTTCTTTTTTTGCAATAAACTGTTCTATTTGCTCACAATGATTAGTTTTTTCATTTTGCAATTTTTGTTCAAGAGCTTCGAAGTCATGAATTTTTTGATCAAGTTCAACTCGGCAGATAATCAGTTGATTGGAAAGTTGTTGGAGCTTTGGTTTAATCCATTTTTGGATTCTTCTTCTGTATTGTTTTAATGGAGATAGTTCTTTTACTTTTATCGTTAATTCATTTTTTAAATCATTAATTTCAAGTTGATAACTTTCTTTAACTTGAAAAAATTCTAAATGTGCATTTTTATACTCAACCTGTAGGTTATCGTGGTCTGATTTTAGTTTTTCTAAGCGAGTAATTTCTTTTTGATTTTGATTTATGATATTCTTTAATTCAGAGACTTTGTTTTGATGATTTTGATAAACTTCAGAAAATCGACTGAGTAAATTTTCCTGTTCTAATCTGAGTGAGTCGTATTTTTGATAAAGAAAGTTATAGGTTGAATCCCATTCGAGTTTTTCTTGAGACAATGTTGAGGATTTTTGTGAAAAAAATTCAAGTTCATCTTGAAGAGTTTTATTGGTTTCATTGAGATCAGTTATTTTAGATTCAAAATGAGAGCATTTTTCATTTAGCTTTTGATTGCTTTTTATTAATGCTTTCTCCTTTTCTTTTAGAATAAGAAAACGGTCTTGATGTTTAGAGACTTGTTTTTGTAGGTCTTGTTCTTGCACGGACTGAAGTTCCGTACTGAGTTGATTGATGTGGTCTTTTAATTCACTTGATTTGTTTGAAATGTGTTTATTTCTCTCTCTTAAGACACTAATTTTTTCTCTTAAAATTCGATCATTTTTGTTGAGATTTATAAGGTTTCGTTCAAACTTTTCAACTTGAATTTCAAGTTGATGATTTCGTCGTGAAAGAGATTTAAGTCTTAAAACCAAAGATTCATTTTGTTCTTGTAACGATTCAAAAGCGCTTTGATAATCTAAATCAACTCGTTCATTTTGATTTGAGTAGAAAAATCCTTTTTCTTCCATTCGCTCTCCTTGCTTGTGAGCAGTTGTTTATTAAAACAGCAGCTCATCAGTGGCTGTTTTGTAACAGCTACAATTTAGATTATCTCAGCCATCAGTCTTGTCTGTCAAATTTCATGCTGATTCTAGGTTGTTAGAGCACAGATTTAAGTCCAGTTATTTTTGTCATTTTTCTGGTCTAGTCTAGAAAATAGGTAAAAAGCCTCTATATATTTATAAAATTTCCCGAAAAGATTGCATGTCATTCAACGCTCTTGAACCTAAATCGATGGTACCCCAAGGTAATGGTGTAGCTAAAATCAAAGTGAATCGATCTGATTTAGGTAATGCCAATAGTCTTCGATATGTTGTTTTAACTTATATTATTGAAGAAAATTATGCTCGGTCAAATCAAGAGATAGATCGATATATTAACGAAAAAAAAGACTATCAACAGTTTGTGTTTAAGGCAAAGCGATATGTTGAATATGCTAAAGATTTAATTAGGGCAATTGAAACAAAAAGAAGATTTCCAGGGTTTCAAAGTTTATCTAAGTCAAAACGTCAAGAAGTAAATGAAATTGTAACTGAACATTTTAATGAGCTTATTCAGTATCTTAAAAAAATTGAGGCGATCGAATTAGAGACAAGACTAGATGATATTCGCTCAACAGTTTGGGTGGTGAAATCCATTTGTTATTCAATAGGAATTATTGTTTTGGTGAGTTTTATGTTTGAATTTTTTGGGGGACTTTTTTCTACAATTAACTACGTGATTCAAGATTTATTTGGTGTATTGTCTGAAAATGTTTTGTCGTTATTTGGTTTTTAATTTTTTGTAAAAGCCATTAAGAATAGCTAAAGCTCTTTCTCCAATTAATTTTTTTCCATCAAAAAAAGCTGAAGGTGTGCCAGAAATTTGCGCAACGCTTCCCTCGTTACCCATAAAGATCACTAATTGTTTTATCTCTTCGCTTTGCATGCATGATTCAATTTCTGTCTGGTTAAGACTGAATTGTGTAGTAATGTCTTGAAGAATTTTTTCAATGGAATTGTGATAAAGATTACTTTGGTTTTCAAATAACCAATCATGGGCATCCCAGCCCTTTTTATAGATTTTTTCAGCACAAAAAACCAAATAAGAGAGTTCACATCTTTTATTGTCTCCTTTGGGTAAACCTGGATTGCAATTTCCATCAAGAGGATAAGGTTTATAAATTAATTTAACATCTGAATGCAAATAAACAAATCTTTTTAAAATGAGAGCTGCTGTTTTACAATGGGGACAAAGAAAATCTGAAAACTCAACAATGGTGTGTTGTGGTGATTTTCCATATTCAAGAATAAGGCCTTTATTTGGATCAAAATTTTTAAAAGTTGAGTTATTCCAAACCGAAACAGATTCTTCGATATAGTATTTAACTTCTTTAAAGTTGTTTTGTTTTAAAATAATTTGATGGATTATTAAGCTAAGCAAGGGGATTGAAATGAAAATGAATAGAATCTCACGATGTTGACCAAAACACGATTTTAAATCAGAAAAATTAATGATTTTAGGGCTAGAAAATATAAAATGGCATCCAAGCAGAGTTATAAAGGACGCAAGGTAAGCAAAAATGCAAAAAATACAATAAACATCTAAATAAAGAATTGAAATTAACCCCATAATAATGGATGTGCAGGCTATAAAAAGACTTAAGGAAAAAGTTATTTTTTTGTAAAGATGAGGTTTTTTAGTCCACTCATAGAAAGTGAATAAAAAGAAATAGAGAAGAATAAAATTTGTCAAAAATCCAAGTAAAGCAATCGGAATTCCAAGAATTACAGCAAAAGGGCTGGCGCTGACGGCCTCACAATTAAAAATTTGGTTGATATTACAAATGCTATCAGCAACGTAAACACTAAGCGTTAATTGATAAAACTTAAAGGTTAAATAAATATGAAAAAAAAGTGATCCAATGAGAGAAATTAAGGTCAAAGAGATCAACGTTTTATCTTTGAATTTTGTCATATATAAAATCCTTATTAGATGTACGGTTCGTTCGATTTGAGCTCGCGCGCCTCAAATTTGCCTATTTTGTAACAGCCACTTTATTTGTTTCAGTGTTTTGTTTTTTAAACAAAACGGCAATTTGTCTTCAGAATAAAGTGTATAATTTTTTTTAACAACAAAATTTTGGTATTTGGTGGCTAATGCAAAATAGTCAAATTTGAGGCGCGCGAGCTCAAATGCCTTAAACAGGTCTTTAATAGAGGTTTATTTATAATGTAATTTTTTTAAAGTTTGAAATCAGATAATAAACATGAAAAAATGTTTTAAGAGAATTTTACCAACATCCACTAGACCTATTTTAGGGCGAGATTGATTTGTGAGTGATTGGATTAACAGCAGAAAAGAGTTTCTTAAGAAAACCAAACAGAAGATTAAATCTCGTTTAGGACAAGTTTCTGAAGATTTACAACAGTACACAGAGAATTATAAGACTGATACAAATTCAGATTGGATCATTTCATCAAAGGATGAGTTAATTCAATCACTCAAAGGTCTTGATGTTGTTTTTAGTGGAGATTTTCATGCTCTTGTTCAGTCGCAAAAAACACATTTGCGTTTGATGAAAGAATTTATAAAAAATCGGTCTCTTGTTTTGGCTGTCGAATTTTTTGAAAGTAAAAATCAGTTGGATTTAGAAAATTTTTTAAAAAATAAAATGGACGAAAAGCAGTTTTTAGAAAAAATTTTATGGAATTCTCATTGGGGATTTCCTTGGGAAAATTATAAAATTTTAATTGATTGGGTACGGAAAAATCATGTTCCAGTTTTTGGACTTAATAAGTATTTTAAAAAGAGAAATCAAAATAGCTTAGAAAAGAGGGATCGACATTCAGCTCTATTAATAAATCAAATAAGAAATGAACATCCTGATTCCCTTGTTTTTGTGATTTTTGGTGAGTTACATATTGCTAAACAACATATTCCTCTTATTTATCAGAAAAAAAAGAAAAAAGATAAAATAGGAGTTATATATCAGAATATTGATTCAGTTTATTTTGATTTGCTTGAAAGTGGTTTAGAATCACAAGTTGATGTTGTTCGTTTTAGTGAAAATCGATTTTGTGTTTGTAGTGCTGCTCCTTGGATTAAATGGCAAAGTTATTTTGTTTTTTTAGATCAATCAACTGATTTAGATGCATTTGAAAGTGATTCGGAGGAAAAAAAGGCGTTAGATTGCACTGATTATGTTGCTCGTTATGTTAAGTGGTTTTCAGATGAGCTTGACTTTAATGTTTCATTTGATGATTTTGAAGTGTTTAGTCGCGATGATGAGATTTTTTGGGAGAGATTGAGTCATGATTTAAAGAAGTCAGAAGTTGCTCTTGTTAAAAATTGGGTGGCTCAAGGGAAGAGCTTTTATTTACCCGGTTTAAAAATTGGCTACATAACGACAATGTCTATTAATCACATAACAACAATTGCAGCAAAACATTTTTTTACAAGCTTGATCGGTTTCAAAAAGCCAATTTGCTCTATGCCTAAAGAATTTTTGATTGATGTCTGGATTGAATGTGTGACTTATTTTCTGACAAAGTTAGTGAACCATAAAAGAAAAACAGATACATTATTTGATATTAAAGTACAAATTAATCAGAAAACAATTGATGAATATACAAAAGACACTCTATTACTTGTTCTTGATCAAAAAATGACAGATTTGTATCTTATAAGCAAAAAAAAGCGATTTGTTAAGCCGTTTAAGCCTCGACAAAAATCGAATTATTGGGATGCTACACGTCTATTGGGAGGATTGTTGGGGGAAAAATTGTATAATGGATATAGAATAGAGAAGATTTCAAAAGATTTTTTAAGGCATTTGATTCAGAAGTCGATAGATAAGGATTTTATGGATTTTTATTCTAAAGTGTTGTTAGCAATAGAGAGTTCTCCGACTTTTTTTCGTAGTAAAACAGAAAGGCTTTAATGTTGCGTTGGTATTATTATAAACTAGGTCAAGTTGTTGGTCCGGTTTCAGTCGAAAGCATTGAGCAGGCGATTGAAGGTGGTGAATTAAAGTCAAGAGACCTTTTGTTTAAAACAGGACAAAAAGATTGGCAGAAGGCTTGTGAATTTTCTGAATTTGATCATTGTTTTAAAAATAATCAAAACAAACAAATTGAAATTGTTGATGATGATTTGATGCGGAATCAGAACGGAGTATTATTTGAAGATAAAGGTAATTTCCAAGATGAAAGTAGTGTCAGTGAAGAAATTACGATAGAAAGAAATTTAGAAGAATTGGGCTTTAATAGTGAAGATGAATGCAATCCTGAAAATACTCTTATTATTGAACAAAAAGAAAATAATGAACATCTAGCTTTGGACAATGAAGGTGAATATGT
>CAYMLA010000164.1:0-6185 GCA_964390785.1 uncultured Bdellovibrionales bacterium
TGTGGACCATCATTTGATTAAGAAAGTGACCAATGCTCTAGAAACTGGAGACAAAAAAGTCATTAAGACGTGGTCTCGTCGTTCGGTTGTTTTGCCTGAAATGGTTGGATTAACGTTCGCTGTTCACAATGGCAAAAAATTTGTTCCAGTTTATGTGGGTGAAAATATGGTTGGACATAAATTGGGTGAATTTTCACCAACAAGAACTTATCACGGGCATGCAGATAAAAAAGCAAAAGGCGCAAAGAAGTAAGGAGTCGATAAATGGAAGTTACAGCGAAGCTTAAATATGCAAGAGTAGGAGTGCAGAAAGCACGTCTTGTTGCCGATGTTGTGCGGGGAAAAGACGTTAACGAGGCTTTGAAAGCCCTTGCTTTTATGAAACAAAAGCCAGCTTTTTTAATTAAGAAAGTTTTAGAATCAGCTATTGCAAATGCTGATCAAAGAAAAGTGATTGATGTCGATAATCTATTTGTTAAAAAGATAACGGTTGATCAAGGTCCTTATTTAAAAAGGTTTATGCCACGAGCACAGGGACGAGCAAGTGTTGTTAAGAAAAAACAAAGTCATATTAACGTCGTGTTGGATGAGAGGTAACGAGTGGGACAAAAGGTAAATCCAATTGGTTTTAGAGTGGGTGTTATTAGAACTTGGGATTCTCGGTGGTATGCTGAAAAAAAGGAATATGTTAAGAATCTGCATGAAGATCTTGCTCTTCGTAAGTATTTAAAAAATAAGTTAAAACATGCTGGCGTTTCTAAGATAGAAATGGAACGCGCTGCAAATAAAATTAAAGTTATTATTTCAACGGCTCGTCCGGGTGTTGTAATTGGAAAAAAAGGTGCTGGTATTGACGCATTGAAATTGGATGTACAAAGTCAAACCTCAAGTGAGGTTTTTTTAAGCATTCAAGAAGTAAGAAAGCCAGATATTGATGCTCAGTTGGTTGCTGAAAATATTGCATTACAATTAGAAAAACGTATTTCATGGAGGAGAGCACTTAAAAAGGCTTTAGCTTCAGCAATTCGTGGTGGCGTAAGAGGAATTAAGATTAGTATTTCTGGACGTTTGGATGGTGCAGAGATAGCAAGAACAGAAGGGTATATAGAAAAAAGTGTGCCTCTCCATACGTTAAGAGCAGATATTGATTATGGAACTGCACAAGCATTAACAACCTATGGAATCATTGGCTTGAAAGTTTGGATCTATCGAGGCGATATTTTGTCTCAAAAAGAAGTTGAGGAGGCTCATCGTGTTAAGTCCTAAGAAGATTAAGTGGAGAAAGCATCATAGAGGTCATTGTAAGGGATTCGCTAAGGGATGCACAGAGCTTAATGCGGGTGATTTTGCACTTAAAGCATTAGATTATGGGCGCATGACTTCTCGTCAAATTGAAGCTGGTCGTATTGCAATTTCACGAAGTATCAAGCGTGGTGGTAAATTGTGGATTCGTGTTTTTCCAGATAAGCCAATTACGAAAAAGGCTGCTGAAACACGAATGGGAAGTGGAAAAGGAAATGTTGAGTATTGGGTTGCTATTGTGCGTCCAGGGCGAATTCTTTTTGAGTTAACTGGCGTAACAAGAGAACAGGCGCAAAGTGCATTTCGATTGGCTAGTCATAAGTTGCCTTTTAAAACTCGATTTATATCAAGGGAGAATGACTAATGAAGTTTTTAGATATAAAAGGTCTTACGCCTGGAGATTTAAAAAAGAAGAAAAAAGAACTCTTAGAAGAAATTTTTCATTCTCGAATGAAAAATTCTTTAGGACAGTTAGGTAATCCGCTAACAATTAGATATATGCGTAAAGATATTGCACGGATTGAGACAGCTCTTAAACAAAAAGCATTAGGCAAATAGGTGGATGTTATGAATACAACTCAATTGAATTCGAGAGGTCGAATAAATCAAGTGGAAGGATATGTTGTAAGCGATAAAATGGATAAAACCATTTCTGTTCGTGTTGTACGCTTAGAAAAACATTCTAAATATACAAAATATATAAATCGCAAATCACATTTCAAAGCACATGACGAAGAAAATACGGCTCGAATAGGAGATAAAGTTCTTATTAGTGAATCGCGGCCGTTGAGTAAAACTAAAAGATGGACTTTGACTAAAGTGGTTGAACGAGCTGTTGAAAGCATAGGAGCTAACGTATGATTCAAATGCAAACAAGACTTAAAGTTGCAGATAATTCAGGAGCCAAAGAAGTTCAGTGCATTAAGGTCTTAGGTGGTTCAAAGCGATTGATTGCTTCCGTTGGTGATATTATCGTCGTTTCAGTTAAGGTTGCCATTCCTAATTCAAAAGTGAAAAAAGGGGATGTGATGAAAGCGGTTGTTGTTAGAACTATTCATAAGTTAAAAAGGGCGGATGGTTCTCATATTCGGTTTGATGATAATTCAGCCGTGTTAATTAATAATCAAAAAGAGCCCGTAGGCACTCGGATATTTGGTCCGGTGGCTCGTGAATTAAGGGCGAAACAATTTGTTAAGATTGTATCTTTAGCACCAGAAGTGTTGTGAAAAAAAGTCAGAGGAGAAGGTCTTGTGGAACGCTTAGAAAAAAAGTATCATGAAGAAATTAAGCCTGCATTACAAAAAGAATTTAAATTTAGAAGTTCAATGCAAGTGCCTCGTGTAAAGAAAATTACAGTTAATATGTGTTTAAGTGAAGCTGTTAAAAACACTAAAGTTTTGAATTCTGCCGTTGATGAGTTGACAACAATTACAGGGCAAAAAGCAGTGATTACAAAAGCCAAAAAGGCGATTTCAAATTTTAAATTAAGAGAAGGAATGCCTATTGGTGCAATGGTAACACTAAGACGTGAAAAGATGTGGTCATTTCTTGATCGACTAGTGACATTAACCGTTCCAAGAGTCAGAGACTTTAGAGGCTTGTCTCCAAAATCGTTTGATGGACGTGGAAATTATAATATGGGTTTAAAAGAACAGATTATTTTTCCAGAAATTAATTACGATAAAGTTGATTCTTTGCGTGGAATGAATATATCAATTGAAACCACCGCTAAGACGGATGCTGAAGGTAAGGCTTTATTAACGGCTTTTGGCTTTCCTTTTAGAAAATAATAGTGGCTGTTGCAAAATAGTCAAATTTGAGGCGCGCGAGATCAAATCGAACGAGTCGTACATCAAGTACGTCGCAGTGAGATTTGAGCGAAGCCAACGAAAAAGTTGGCTGTTTTGCAGCAGCCACTAAGTAGAAAAATTGAGGTGATTGAATGGCTCGAAAGGCAATGATAGTTAAAAACAATAAGAGAATTAAATTGGCGGAAAAATATGAAGCTTATCGTAGAGAATTACGTCAAAAATCAATTAATTTAAATTTAAGCTATGAAGAACGGCAGGATGCATCAGTTAAATTGCAGAAACTTCGAAGAGATAGTTCTCGTTGTCGTCAAAAGAATCGTTGTGGATTGACTGGACGTTCGCGAGGGTATTTGAGAAAGTTTGGATTATCGAGAATTGCTGTAAGAGACTTGGCTTCCGTAGGAAAACTGCCTGGAGTCACTAAGGCGAGTTGGTAAGGAGTAAGAGGGATATTATGGATACACTGGGTGATTTTTTAACAAGAATAAGAAATGCCGGATTGGCTCGACACGAAAAAGTGGATGTGCTTTGCTCAAATATGAGAGTTGGAGTTGCAAAAATTTTGAAAGAAACAGGGTACATTCGTGATTTTCGTGTAGCCAAAGATAGCAAGCAAGGAGTTATGCGCGTCTATTTGCGTTATACAGGTGATGGCAAACATGCTATTGAAAAGGTTCATCGTGTCAGTCGTCCTGGCCGAAGAATGTATGTTGGTTCAAAAGAAATTCCAAGTGTTCGTTCTGGTTTTGGTTTGGCTATATTAAGCACTAATAAAGGTATTGTTAGTGGTGAACAAGCGGCTGAACTTAAAGTTGGTGGCGAATTGCTTTGTAAGGTTTGGTAGGTGAGTTATGTCTCGTATAGGAAAATGGCCAGTTTTTTTTGATGGTAAAACACAAGTTACAGTTAATTCTGATCTTAATGAAGTGATTGTTAAGGGAGAAAAGGCGTCTTTAAGTGTTAAAATGAGGCCAGAAATTAAAGCTGTTGTTGAAGAAAATAAAGTGATTTTTACACGAATTAATGATGAACCAAAAGTTCGTTCATTGCATGGGCTTTATCGCTCACTTGTTCAAAATGCAGTGATTGGTGTAAGCAAAGGTTTTGTTAAAACTTTAGAGCTTAATGGAGTTGGCTATAGGGCAACTGTAGCGGGTAAAAAGCTTGAGCTAACTTTAGGTTATAGTCATCCAATTGTATTTGATATTCCCGAAGGAATTGATATGAAAGTGGACAAACAGACGGTTCTTCATATTACAGGAGCAGATAAGGAAGTTGTTGGAGAGATTGCAGCAAAAATTAGAAAATATAGACCCCCAGAACCCTTTTTAGGAAAAGGTATTCGTTACTCTGGAGAACATATTAGAAGAAAAGCTGGAAAATCTGCAGGTAAATAGTGGTTATTTTGTAGTTTGCCTAGTGGCTGTTGCAAAATGGTTAAATTAAATTAGTTTAAGAGGTACAGTGTGAAACTTATTTTTAAAAAGAAAACAGATGATAAAGTTGTTGCTCGATTAAAAAAGAAAGTACGTGTAAGAAATAAAATTTCAGGGACAAGTGATCGTCCTCGTTTGAGTGTTTTTAAAAGTAATCAACACATATTTGCACAAATTATTGATGATACAAATCAAAAAACATTAGTTAGTGCTTCAACTTTAAAATTAGGTTTAAAATGTAATCGGGAAGCAGCTAAAAAAGTTGGTGAAGAAATAGGGCGATTAGCTAAAGAAAAAAATATTGAAACAGTTGTTTTTGATCGTAATGGTTTTTTGTATCATGGGCGTGTTAAAGAAGTGAGTAATGGAGCTCGCGCAGCTGGAATTAAGTTTTAAGGGAGATATCGAGTGGAAACACAACAAGGCTTTGAATTAGAAGAAAGAGTTGTATCGATAAAGCGGGTTGCAAAAGTGGTTAAAGGCGGTCGAAGATTTTCCTTTTCTGCTTTAGTTGTAGCAGGTAATGGAAGTGGTGAGGTCGGTTTTGGAACTGGAAAAGCGGGTGAAGTGCCAGAAGCAATCGGAAAAGCCAGTCGAACGGCTAAAAAATCTTTAAATCGTTTTGCGATTAAAGATGGTCGGACGATTCATCATGAGGTTGTTGGTGTTTATGGGGCAGCACGAGTTGTTTTAAAGCCAGCATCTCCAGGAACTGGTGTTATTGCTGGTGGTGCTGTTCGCGCAGTTTTAGAAACATTTGGAATTAAAGATATTTTAACAAAGTGTGTGGGCACAAGAAATCCACATAATGCGGTTAAAGCTACCTTGGAAGGCCTTAGCCAGTTAAAGGATAGTTCAATTAAGGAACGAGTGGGAACACTTGAAAATGAGAGCTGAGGTAAAAAATGGCAAAGTCCTTTAGAGTTAATTTAATAAAAAGTACAATTGGTGGAACAAAAAGTCAGAAGGATGCCGTTCGTTGTTTGGGACTTAAGCGTCTTCAACATGAAGTCGTCGTTGTAGATAATCCGGCCAATCGTGGTCAGATAAGAAAAGTTCAGCATCTCTTAAAAGTTGATTTGGAGAAAGAGTCATGAGTTTATTAGAAGCACTTAAACCAAATAAAGGATCGACACACAGTAAAAAACGCATTGGACGTGGTAATGGATCTGGCTGGGGAGGCACGGCTGGTAAAGGTCATAAAGGTCAAAAGGCTCGTTCTGGTGCTCCTATTCGACGTGGATTTGAAGGCGGACAAATGCCAATTATGCGTCGATTGCCTAAACTTGGTTTTACCAATGCAATGTTTAAAAAAGATTATCAACTGGTTACTTTAACTCAGCTTAATCGCTTTGATGGAGAAGTTGATTTAGAAAAGTTGAAACAAGCTGGTCTTATCAAAGAGGGATTAGTTAAAATTTTAGCTAATGGTCAAATTGAAAAGGCCTTAAAAGTTAAAGTGCATAAAATGAGTAAACAAGCAAAATCTGCTATTGAAAAAGCAGGTGGAACATTTGAGGTGATTGAATAGTGTCAGCCATTGAAGGTCTAACCAAAAATTCAGAATTGCGTCGTCGAATACTCTTCACATTGGCAATATTGGCCATTTTTAGGATTGGAGTTCAGGTTCCCACAC
>CAYMLA010000165.1:0-6157 GCA_964390785.1 uncultured Bdellovibrionales bacterium
TTTGACTATTTTGCAGCAGCCACTATTTAGTGGCTTATCTTTTAACTTTTGAAGGGGTTGTTATGCTACGGTTATTTGGGGTATTTTTTTTATTTATCAGTCTAAGCTTTTTTGGCTTTAATGGATTTGGAAAACGAATGTCAAGTTATCCCGCTATGGATGTTGCCTGGACGGCCTTGGAATCAGACACAAGTATTACTGTAACAAAAGTTGATGTTTCTTCATGGGTCGGAAATGCTTCCTATTATGAATTTTTTCCGACACAAAAGAATCCCACGATTGGTTTTATTTTCTATCCTGGCGGTCGAGTTGAAGCTGAATCCTATGCCAGTATGCTTAGAAAAATTGCTCATCAAGGTTTTGCTGTCTATTTGATAAAAATGCCTTTTGATATGGCTGTTCTTGGAAAAACTCGCGCTAATACCATTATTGAAAAATACAGTCATAAGATTCAACACTGGTTTATTGGTGGTCATTCTTTGGGTGGAGTCGGTGCTTCTTTTTTTACAAAGAATTTCAAAGAAAAAATAGACAGTTTAATTCTATGGGCTTCGTATCCTTCTAAGACATACGATCTTAGTAATATAAGTGCATCAATACTTTCTATCTATGCCACTTTGGATGGAAAAACCAAATTGAAAGACATTAAAGAGAATCAGGATTACCTTCCTGCTGAGACAGAGTATTTTGAAATACTGGGAGGAAATCACACTCAGTTTGGCGACTACGGAGATGGCTCACCTCAATATGGAGATAATGAACCTGATATTTCTCGCAAACGACAACAACATCTTATTTTGAATGCGACGATGAGGTTTTTGAAAAAAATGGAATAAAGTTTTATATAATAGAAAACTATAGCTGCTAACGGGAGAAATAACGAAGAGAGAAATGTAACGAATTTAACGAACGAATAGAAAACTGTAAGTTATAGAAAGAATTTGGTGGAGGTCGATTAATGGATTTGTATCAAGTAATGAGCATTGCTTTTTTTTGGGGGGCAGTCAGTGCAATTTCTCTCCCACTAGGGTCTTACTTGGGTTTACTTTTGAAGCCGAGTCGAAGAGTTAATTCGATTTTAATGGCTTTTGGAGCAGGAGCGCTTCTTTTCGCATTGACTGTTGAGTTGTTTGCTGAATCTCTTGAAAAGTCTCATCATTTCGGTCAAGTGTTGGTTATTTGGACGATGGTCGGAGCTGTTTTAGGAGGATTGCTTTTTGATTTGTTAAATTCTTTGCTTAATTCAAAAGGAGCATTTTTAAGAAATTTTTCATGGACTAAAAAATATGTTTTTAATCTTAGTCGAATTCGAAACCGGAAAGTGATTGAGTTGTTTAGTAAGGTTGAGTTTTTAAGATGTATTAGCCCATCTATTTTATATAATCTTATTAAGCAAATTCATTGGGTAAAGCTTAAAAAAGGTGAGCTTCTTTTTGATCAAGGAGAATTTGGAGATGCACTTTATATTATTGATAAGGGAATAATTTCAATCGAGGCTAATCAAAATGGCCGAGAACATCAAGTGGCTTTGCTAAAAGAAAAAGACGTTGTTGGAGAAATGGCTCTTGTCATTAAGTCTCCACGAACAGCTCGTGCTGTTGCTCAAACTGATTGTAGTTTAATAAAGATACGGTATAAAGACATTTATTTTTTGCTAGAAAAGCATCCTCATATGAATGAGGTTTTATCTCTTCTTGTTCAAAAGAGATTGGATGACCTTAAGGATAAGCATTTAATAGAAAATGAACGAGATTGGAAAAATGATTTTAATCAGTTTTGTCATAGCCAAATGATTCATTTACCTGAAGAGCAAGTTTATCATGAAGGGAAAAAAGCAAGTGCATCATCTGCAGCTCCACTTGCTATTTGGTTGGGAATATTTTTAGATGGCATTCCTGAATCCTTAGTGATTGGAATGCTTGCTCATGGTGTGGGGGGAATGAGTTTGGCTTTTATTGCTGGAGTTTTTTTAGCAAATTTTCCAGAAGCGATGTCGAGCTCTGTTACAATGGAAAAATCTGGACTCAAAAAAAAGCGAATTTTAATCATGTGGAGTTCTCTTACGCTTGTGACAGCTTTGGGTGCCGCTCTTGGAGCATTTGTTTTTGTTCCAACGGATTCTCTTTCAACGCTTTACATAATTTCAATGATTGAAGGTGTTGCGGCAGGAGCAATGTTGACAATGATTGCGGAAACAATGTTGCCTGAAGCTTATGAACAAGGAGGCCGTGTGGTTGGCATGGCTACATTATTTGGTTTTTTATGTGCTTTATCGGTTAAAATTTTAGCATAAGAAAACAATTCTATTCTTTTTAGCGTTTTTTCAGTTTCAAATGAAAGAGGTAAATGATCTGTCATTTTAATAGAAAATTGAAATGAACTTGAGTCTTTGTTGTTTGTTATGAGTGGTCATAGAAATAATTTTTTTTTAAAAGTTCACCTTGACCTTATGGACATATGTTCATATCGTTATATGTGTGAGGTGATTTTTGCAACAGCCATTAAATGGCATTTCAAGTTAAAAGGATTTTCAAAATGAAAAATAGTTATGATGTTGTAGTGATTGGTGGAAGTGCGGCAGGTATTTCTGCTGCTATTACGGCAAGACGATATTATCAAGATAAAAGAATTTTGATTATTAGAAAAGGTGAAAAAGTTCCTATTCCTTGTGGTATTCCTTATATATTTGGGACTGTCGATGGTGCAGATCAAAATATAATTCCTGATGCTGTATTAGAAAAAAATAAAATTGATTTGATGCTTGGTGAAGTGCAATCGATTGAAATTGATTGTAAAACAGTAAATGTTAATCAAATAAAAATAAATTATGAAAAGTTGGTTTTGGCAACAGGATCTCAACCTGTGATTCCTCCGATTGTTGGAATTGATTTAAAAAATATTTTTCCAGTTTATAAGGATACGGTTTATTTGAGTTCTGTCTTAGAGAAGGTAAATAAGTCTAAAGATATAGTTGTTATAGGTGGTGGATTTATTGGGGTAGAATTTGCTGAAGAGTGTAAAAAAAATAGAGATGTGAATGTTACACTTGTTGAAATCATGCCAAAATGTTTGTTGGCAGCCTTTGATAATGAGTTTTGTGATGAGGCAGCTAAACTTTTGATGAATCAAAATATCAAATTAGAAGTCGGCAGAAAAGTAACTGCTTGTGTTGGAAAGGATCATGTTGAATTTGTTGAGCTTGATAATGGGCAAAAGATAAAAGCAGATGTTATAATTTTAGGTATTGGTGCAACTCCCAATGTTGACCTTGCAAAATCAGCAGGATTAGAGTTGGGAAAATTAGGAGGGATTAAAGTTGATGCTAATATGAGAACGAGTCATTCCGATGTATTTGCATGTGGTGATTGTATTGACGCAAAGTCTTTTTTTGCTGAAACATCCAGTAAGATTAAATTAGCCTCTACTGCTACGATGCAGGCTAGAATTGCAGGGGCAAATCTTTATAACATTAAAAGAGCAGATAAAGGCATTATTGGAGTGTTTTCTACGGCTTTAAATGGTCATGCGTTTGCTTGTGCGGGCATGACAGAAAAAGAAGCGGTGAGCAATGGTTATAAAATCATAGTTGGTTTTGCTGAAGGTCCCAATCGTCATCCTGGGGGGATGCCTGGGATGCAAAATATGAAAGTGAAATTAGTTTTTAATCATTATGATAAGGTGATTATTGGAGGACAGATATTTGGTGCAAATAATGCTGGTGAAATGATAAACACCATTAGTGCTCTTATTTCAAGTCAGTGTACTGCGGATGAAATTGCGATGTTTCAATTGGGCACTCATCCAGCCTTGACAGCTTCTCCAATTGCCTATCAATTGGTTAATGCTGCAGAATTAGCAAATATGAAGATGTAAAAAAATAAATGAGTTTAATTCGTGATTTATTTTTATATTGGAGATTAAAACAGTGGATACAAATAAAATTACAATTCTTGCAGAAAATTATGCCTATAAAGCGCCGTTGGCAGAATGGGGATTTTCGGCTTTAATAGAGGTCAACTATAAAAAATTTCTTTTTGATGTTGGATACACGGGGACTTGTTTGATTGAAAATGCAAAAAAATTAGGTGTTGACATTAAAAATGTAGAAGCCATTGTTTTATCTCATGGGCATTATGATCATGCAAATGGATTAGAAGCTGTATTGAATTATATTGGAGCAAGAACGATTTATGCTCATCCTGATGTATTTACAAAACGGTATTCATTAAAAGATGATAAATTAGAGTATTCAGGAATTAAACTTTCTAAAGGTCAACTTGAAAAAGATTATGGTGTAAAATTTAAGCTCTACGAGGGGTTTACTGAGATTTCAAAAGACTTATCTATGACAGGAGAAGTTCCTTTTACAAACGATTTTGAAAAAATATCACCTCACTTTAAAGTTAAAAAAAATGAAAGAGAAGAAAATGATTGTTTTCCAGATGATAATAGCTTGGTGATTGATACTGCTCAAGGTCTAATTATTGTCTTTGGATGTGCTCATCGAGGTCTCGTTAATATTTGTTCTTATGTTAAAAAAATTAAGAACAGACCTATTTACGCTATTATTGGAGGAACCCATCTCTTTGATGTAGATGATGAACACTTTAACTTTGTTGTTGAGTATTTACGAAAAGAAGAAGTTAAGTTGATTGCTCCGTCACATTGTACAGGGATACACCGAGTTTTTGATTTCAAATCTATTTTCAAGGAAAAAGTGACTCCTGCTTTTTGTGGAGAACAATTTTTATTCATGTGAATGTCCATAAGTAAAGAATATTTTTAAAAAATGACTTTTAGTAGAGCATTCATTACTTGCATGAGATAAGTACATTTATACTTGTATCTAGATGAATATCTCGACTGCTTTCATTTGTGTCAATAAATTGCCCGTTTCCAAAAAGTGAAATTTTTTGTAAGGTTTCTGCAGCGAAAGGATCATGCTCACCATAATAAATGGCGTTGAAGGTGGTTCGTTCGAGTGAACCAATGAGCGATTTAAAATCAACGATTAGAGCATTTAAGTCCGGTTTTTCGCATGTGGCTGATTGGCCAATTAAATCTGGACAGTAATCTGTTGGACGTCCATCGGATATGAAAACGATAGCATATGACGCAAAGTCATTTGTTTTTTGGTCGTCAGTGATGAGTTCATGAATGAGGCTAAAAACTGCTTTGTAAGGTGTAGCTCCTCCGTCAGGAGTAGATAAAAAGTTATTAAGAGAAGAATAAACATCTTGGGGATTAGGGGAAAAAGGAATGTCGAAATCGGGATGAGCTTCGTTTCTTGAAAATGTGATGAATTGCCTGTCATGCTTTATAACCCAGTGGCTGTTTTGCAGCAGCCACTCAATAGGAAAATTAATCGGAAAGTGTCTCCTCAAGAGATTTTTCAATGGATTCAATGTTTTTTCTTGTATCAATGGGTTTATTTTTTTTGTAAAGAATGAGGCCTTTTTGATATTTTTTTAAAAATAGAAACTCATCTTTTTTAGGACAAATGTTAAAATATTGTTTTCCTTGTATGCCCCACTGAAGTCCATTTGAAGGGGTACAAAAGAATTTTAAACCATCTTGATATCCATTTAAGTAGTCTTCATTTGCTTCATAAGCTCGACATTCATTTGGTAATTTTTTGTTTGTTGTTATCAAAGCATTTTTAAACGGTTGTCCTTGGGATGCCATGATAAAGCCTTCGTTGTGCCAATTTAAATTTGAACAAGGATGAGTTGGTTCATTTTTTTTGGGGGGTAATTGAGAACAGGCGATAAGAGACAACAGAAAAACAAACGAAAAAATCAATTTGTATTTCATAACTGGGGCTCCATTTCGTTTTGTTTTAAATCTTTAATGTTTTCGATATGATGTGTTGGATGGAATTGAGGGAGCCATTCTAAAAAAATAAGAGAAGAGATTGCTCCTGATGAAAAGATAGTAGACATAATTAGAATTTGATATTTAGAAGCCAACAAAGGGTCGCTTCCAGATAAAATTTGACCAGTCATGAGTCCTGGAATTGAGACTAATCCAACAGCTAAGAAGGAGTTGATTATTGGGATTAGTCCGGCTTTAAAAGCAATTTTTTTAGCTTTAATGTATGGAGTTTGGTGTGATAATTCACTTACGATGCGGTCAGCACTCAGTGATAAGATGTTCA
>CAYMLA010000166.1:0-6135 GCA_964390785.1 uncultured Bdellovibrionales bacterium
TGAGAACTGAAGACTGAAATCTGTAGGCTGCGGACGAAGTCCGCTCTATGATTTTCAGAAATTGATTGCAGACGAAACAAGTCGATCTGTTTTAATAACTTAGATTTTTTTTAATCGAGCGTAATGAATGGGCAAGTTTTGTTGCAAAAAAATTCGCTCAAAATGAGTAATAAAATTTGTTTTTGCCCACTCACAATTATGAAGATCATAAGTAATGGCTTCAATTTGATATTTTGTATGAGAAAAACAATTGACCATCCAATCAAAATAATCACGTGAGTCTGTTTTGATTTCAACAAGGCCGTTGTCTTGTTGTAAATTATAAATCATGTTTAAAGTGTCTTTATTAACAAAACGATGCTTCCATTGTTTTTTTTTAAGCCAAGGATCTGGAAAATGAATGATTACATTATTGAGTTCATTTTTGGCAAAAAGACGGTCAATAAGAAAAGCGTTGAAGCGCACCATTCGAGCATTTTCACAATCGTTAACCCGTGCTCGTTTAATTGCTTGAATGAGGGGCTTGTATTTTAATTCTATTCCAATTAGAGAGCGTTGAGAGTTTTTTTGAGCATAATGAGCAAAATGAAATCCATTTCCTGTTCCGAGCTCTAAATCCAACGGAGCATTTTGTGAAGTGCAAAAAACATTTGATCGCCATTTTCCCTTAAATTGTGGAGCAATGGATTCATCAAAAGCCCAATTTGTGTACTGATTACAGAGAAGCTTAATGTATTTATTCGGTTTAGGAATGTTTTTAGTTAAACACATACGAATTGGATTTGTGATTCAGTGCTCCTTTGTTTGTTATTTAATTTTAACTAGGTATATAATATTTCTTTGTAAGAATCAAAAAGGTTTTAAAAAAGAAATGGAGTTCAAATTATGTTAAAAGGAATTTTAGTTTTGTTAACCGTATCAATGATTGTTTTTCAAGCCAAGGCTGTTCCTTCCGAGGGACAAGAGATTATGATTTCTGCCCCTTCGCCTTATGCCGTGGAGGTTGGAAAAAAGATTCATAAATTGGGAGGAAATATTGCCGATGTAACAGTTGCCATTGGTTTGAGTTTAGCTGTAACAAGTCCTTATTATGCCGCTCTTGGTGGGGGAGGGTTTGCCCTTTTAAAATTAGGCAAAAAAGTTGAAGTATTAGATTTCAGAGAAGTCGCGCCCATGGATACCCACAAGGAGTATTATCTTGAGAAGGGTAAAGGAGCCTCTCAGACAGGTGGGGCGGCGGTTGGAGTCCCCGGTTGGCCTAAGGGGCTAGAAGAATTGCATAAAAAGTATGGAAAATTACATTGGAGTCAAATCGTTGACCCTGCTATTGAGTTGGCAGAAAAAGGTTTTTATGTTTCAGGTTCATGGTACCGACACACCTTAAAGGCAAAAGATCGATTTAATAAAGGGGGTAAACAAGTCTTTTTTAAAAAGGGTGAAAAGCCCTATTTACCAGGAGAACTTTTTAAACAAAAAGAACTCACTAAAGCTCTTAAAGAAATTAGAAATCGTGGATCAGAAGCTTTTTATTCAGGGCGAATTGCTCAAGATTTAATTAAAACCGTTAAAAACTCAGGAGGGCATTTATCAATAAAAGATTTGGCTCAATATAAAGTTAAATGGAGAGAGCCCTTAAAAACTCAATTTATGGATCACACATTATATTTAATGCCTCCTCCAAGTTCAGGGGGAGTTGTTTTAAAATCTGCACTTTATATGATTGAAAAGCTTAAGCTTCAGCAGTATCCATCGTTTAGCGTGGATGAACTTCATTTATTGGCAGAAGTTATGAGTCGATCCTTTAGTTTGCGTTCTGAATTGGGTGATCCGGAGTTCCATAAAAATAATTTAGAAACTGTTTTGTCATCTAAAAATTTGGATCAATTGATAAAAACGATTCAAAAAGATAAAGTTGTATCCTTAAAACCAGCATCATCTTCAAAAAAAGAGTCAAAAGAAGAGTCAAAAGAAACAACTCATTTTTCAGTTATGAACTCTAAAGGACAGGCGATTTCTTTAACTGTAACCTTAAATGGAAATTATGGTTCAGCCGTTGTTTCAGAGCAATTTGGAATTGCTTTAAACAACGAAATGGATGATTTTACAACTCAACCAGGGCAACCCAATATGTTTGGGCTTATTCAAGGAGAGGGGAATCTTGTCGAAGCGGGCAAACGTCCTCTTTCGTCGATGAGTCCAACGCTGGTTGAAAAAAAAGGAAAAATTATAATGAGCATTGGAGCCCCTGGTGGCCCAACAATCATCAATGGTGTGTTACAAGCTCTATATCGTGTTTTAGTTAGTGGTATGAATATTGACGAGGCCATTCAAGCTCCTCGAATTCATAATCAATATTTACCAGAACAACTTCTTGTGGACAGTAATCGTTTTTTTCCAATGACTTTAAACGAACTAGAAAAGCGAGGACATAAAATTAAACAGGGCTGGGTTGCACGAGTTTCTGGTGTTCGCATTAATGATGATGGCTTTTTAGAGGGGTCACATGATTTACGAGGAGAAGGTGCATCTGGCGGTTATTGATTTGAAAACAATAGGCTGTCTTATAAAAATTTTACTTGTATAAATTGAAAAATTTACTCTAACACTAATGTAAAAAACATAAAATTACAGACTTCTGCTATAATCGTAGTTTGTGTGTTCTAATCAATTCATTTTTTTAAATAGTGGCTGCTGCAAAAGAGTCAAATTTGAGGCGCGCGAGCTCAAATCGAACGAGGCGTACATTAAGTACGTCGCAGTGAGATTTGTGCGAAGCTAACGAAAAAGTTGGCTGTTTTGCAGCAGCCACTAAATAGTGACGAGGGAGCTGTAAGGTATGTCAATGCAAACGAATAAACAATTTTTGTTTTTGTGTTTCATAACGATTTTTGTATTTGGTTGTCATTCTAATTGGATGGGAGAAAAGTCTTCAACGCCACCTAAAAAAAAGAATCCGGTTCATGATTCTGGATGGAGATCAAATTGTGAGTCTGAAAATCCATTGATTTGCTTTGGAACACATTTTAATGGTGTTGCACCATTTGAAAGCGTTCAACTTGAGCATTATGAGCCGGCTTTAACTCATTTTGTTGACGTTGCTAAAGATAAAATCAAATATCTTCATTCTGTTAAAAATCCAAATTTTGAAAATTTTGTTTTACCCTTGTCTAATGCTTTTAAGGGAATTCAATTTTTGTATCTTAATCTTAGAATGCGTTTAAGTCGTTTTAATGAAGACGAGGTGAAAGATCTCAACAAGAGAAGTTATGAAGCTTTTATATTTTTAATTAATAGTGTATATTTTGATCAAATTCTTTATGAAAAATTGAAGACTGTGACGGATCATTCTGTTGGCCGAGCTCTTGAAGCAGACGAAATAAAGTTGATTCAATCAGAATTGGATGATTTTGAACAAAACGGTGTCAATCTATCGGATGAGGTTAAGACTCAAATTCAAAAGAAACAAAATGAATTTAACAAAACAAGATTGGATTTTGACTCAAACAAGAAAAAAATTGAAGATCAGGCTTTTATTGAAATTGATCCTGAAAAAGACCTAGAGGGTTGTCATCCTGCAATTAAATCTGCTCTTGAAACTGTGGATGGGAAAATGGGACTATTGCGACCCCATATTTCTATTTATATATTGGCCATGAAAAGTTGCAAAAACAGAGAGCTGAGAAAGCGCATTTTCTTACAAGAAAGAAAAAAAGGAACCTATAAAGGAGAATTAGGTAACGCTGAAAATGTTAAAAAAATTATTCAACTAAAACAAGAAATTGCCAATTTAAAGAATTACTCTACTGTTTCAGAAGAGGTTTTAAAAGATAAAATGCTTCCATCGTCTGATTTGGTTTTGTCGTTTCTTGATGAGCTTAAAAAAGTGAATGATAAGCAATTAATCAAAGATTTGGACAGGTTAAGTGAGGCGGCAAAAACAGATGGCATATTCGATTTTAAGCCTTGGGATTCTAATTATTATCAAGAGCAGATTCGTCAAACTGAAATTAATCTTGATACAATGATTGTTCGTGAATACTTTGAATTCGAAAAAGTGATTTTAGGAGTTTTTGCTGTTTACGAAAAACTGTATAATGTAAAAATTGAAAAAGCAGAAAGCCAAGAATTAAGCGGAGATGATCTTTGGTTATTTAAAGTTTTTGATGGTTCTAAAAATAATAAATTAATTGGACTTCTTTTTCTTGATCCTTATTTAAGAGAAGGGAAAAATTCTGGAGCTTTTGCCAGTCCATTTTCTAATCAAACAACAGTTGATTCTATTGATAATGTAAAACAAATATTTCTTCTTACAAATGGAAAAAAGCCAACTCCTGACCAGCCTTCACTGATGAATTTATTTGAAGTTCAAACACTCTTTCATGAAATCGGTCACGCATTTCATAATCTATTTTATACTGGAAAATATCCAAGTCTTGGTGGAACCGACGGCACGCCAAGAGACTTTGTAGAATTTCCTTCACAATTTATGGAAAATTTTGTTTTTAGTGATTTATTCATTAATAATTATGCTCTTCACTATCAAACAGAAGAGCCGCTGCCAAATGATTTGCTTGAAAAGATTTTAATTGATCGTTCTCTTTTTAAGGCAGGGGGGGGAGCTTTCAACATACACCTCTCTCAAATGGATATTCAAATTTATGACTCTCCAGATTTTTATAAATCTGACATAAAAGATTTTGAATTGGATTTTGTTAAAAACTCTCCAATTGAATTCTGGTTTGGTCATTCAGATGATTGTTTGATCTGTTCTGTGTCGCATATTTTTTCTGGAGGATATTCTTCGAATTACTATAGTTATTTTTGGACAGAGGTTTTAAGTTCAAGTGTATTTATGATGATAAAAGAGAATCCAAAACAGAAATTTCCTGCTTATATTCAATTGCTCAATCAGGCAGAAAAGCATAATACAATTGAATTGCTTCAATCCTTATTTAATTTAGATCTTAAGAGCAATGGATTTGAAAATTTAGCTAAAGGATATTTTGATTATCTTCAGGCAAAGGATTTAACAACACAGTTATTATAAACAATCACTTTTCTTAGTTCAAAACAGCCACTATTTAACAGTCTCGATTCATAAAATCCCAAAAGAGGCGTGTCCTCCTCTAAGTCTGAAGATTGAATGGCCAATTGCCTGTTTTCTTCAGTTAATTTTTCAATACAGCGATTGGAGTCACCCGCAATTGTTGCAATTTCTGAGACTGTAAAAAATTTTTTTAATAAAGAAATCAAATTCTAAAATTCATCTAAGTTGTAAAAATAAGACCCTCTTGTCAATAATTTGCCAAGGGCTTGTCAAAAAATAAATTTAACATCACAACAATTCTTATGCTAAACTGATTCAATGAAAACGAAAACATTTCAAATCAAACCCATTCCCACAAAACTCACAAAAATGCTTGGACTTCAGTATCCCATTATTGTTGCTCCAATGTTTTTAGTTTCGAATTCCGATCTGGTGGTCGCCGCCTCTGAGGCTGGAGCTATTGGTGCTTTCCCCGCTTTGAACTACCGGCCAATTGAAAATTTCAGAAAAGCCTTAGACGAAATGAGGGAAAGAACTTCACGCCCACTTGCTGTAAATGTCATTGTTAACAAAAGCAACACTCGCCAAGGGGATGACTTAAAGATGGCACTTGATTACGGCGTTGAACTCTTCATTACCTCACTCGGAAATCCAAAAACAGTCATTAAAGATGCACATAAAAATGGCGCAAAGGTATTTTGTGACGTCACCCAACTCAACCACGCTCTCAAAGTCCAAGATCTCGGCGCTGATGGCGTTATTGCGGTTTGCTCTGGAGCCGGTGGTCACGCTGGACCAACGACTCCGTTTGTTCTCATTCCCTGGCTAAAGACAAAACTCTCCATTCCCGTTATTGCGGCCGGAGGCATTGCCAGTGGAGAATCTCTTGCCGCAGCCTTAGCCTTGGGCGCTGATGGCGTGAGCATTGGCACTCGATTTATTGCCAGCAGCGAGTCTCAAGTTACTCAGGACTACAAACAAGCCATCGTTGATTCTGGTCCTGATGATATTGTTATCACTTCAAGAATCTCGGGGACTCCTGCCACCGTAATTAATACCGACTACATTAAGCGACACGGTACTGATCT
>CAYMLA010000167.1:0-6133 GCA_964390785.1 uncultured Bdellovibrionales bacterium
ATAAAGGCAGTTCAAAGGGTATTCGTTATCGTCAGTTATTTCTTGAGAATGGAGTTGTAGCTTTATTGGGAAAATCAGCGACAGATAATTTGAGTTTGCTTAGAAAGGCTAAACCTTGGGATTTATGGTTGCACTTTAAAGATTATCCAGGTCCACATGTTGTGATCAAAAAAAACAAAAACGATAAAATTAAAGATAATGAACTTTTTAAGGTTGCAAAATGGTTGCTGGAGCAAAAAATTAAATTTAAACAATGTGTTTTACGATTTGATTTTTTAGTGGTCGAATGTCGATATGTTCGTCCAATAAAGGGTTCTCGAACGAAAGGACAAGTGTTTTTTCAAAATGAGCGGGTTCTGACTCTAAATGTCAAGAATGATAAATAAATTTTCGTTTCTAGGTTTTCTTGACTCTTTGAATGACAACTATAAAAATTAGACATTGATAAATGTTTGTGTGTCATTTTTTATTTTTTAAAAAAGGAGAACGAAATGATTGAAGTTCGTGATTTAACAAAAGATTACGGACCACTAAGAGCAATTGATCATTTGAATTTTAGTGTTCAAAAGGGAGAAGTTGTCGGTTTTTTGGGTCCAAATGGTGCAGGGAAATCAACGACGATGAAAATTATTACGGGTTTTATGGCTCCTTCAAGTGGGACGGCTCAAATTGGAGGTTATGATGTTTTTGAAAACCCAATTGAAGTGAAACGTCGAATTGGTTATCTTCCAGAAACTCCTCCTTTATATACAGACATGTTTGTACAAGATTATTTGTATTATGTTGCTCGATTGAAAGGTTTAAGTCGAAGTGACGCTCGGGATGGTGTAAGGCAAGCCATTGAAAAAACAAGTTTAGGTCAAGTTCAAAATCGTTTGATTGGAAATTTATCAAAAGGTTTTAAGCAGAGAGTAGGAATTGCTCAAGCGATTGTATCGAATCCTGATATTCTTATTTTAGATGAACCAACTGTAGGATTAGATCCAAAACAAGTTTCAGAAATTAGAAATTTAATTAAAGAGCTTCGTGGGCAACATACAATTGTTATTTCAACGCATATTCTTCCTGAAGTGCAAGCGACATGTGAGCGGATCATTATTATTAATCGAGGAAAAATAGTGGCAGAGGATAGCTTGGCTGGATTAAGTGGGATGATGGATGGGTCTCGCGCTGTTCAAATTCGAGTTCGTCGCCCAAATCAAGAGTTTATTAATCATCTCCAAGGGCTCGAAGGAGTTCGATCGGCTAAATTGGGTAAACAAGAAAATGAATTTATTGTTGAAACAGAAAATAATGATGATGTTATAGAAAAATTAGCTCGTCATGTTATTCAACAAGATGTTGGACTTTTAGAGATGCACGCAGCTCAAGTTAATTTAGAAGATATTTTCTTGAAATTGACTTATGAATCTGAGGGAGGAGCAGGGTTATGACAAAAACATGGATTATCACATGGAAAGACATAAAAAGTTTTTACACAAGCCCGACCTTATTTGTTGTTGCTGCTTTGTCGGCTGTCGTAATGAGTTGGTTGTTTCCAATATTTTTATCTCGATTTGTTGACATGGTTCAGCAGGCTGGGTGGCAACAACAAATGGGACAAATGGCACAACAAAATTTAAATATTCATTATACAGTTTTCGTGCAGCATCTTTCTTATTTAAATTTAATGTTTATCTTTTTTATTCCGGCATTAACAATGCGTCTTTTGTCAGAAGAAAAAAAGATGGGGACTTATGATCTCTTGTTAACAAGTCCGATCACATCATGGCAGATTATTACTGGTAAATTGATTGCGGGGTTGGTTGCTGTTTTCGGTCTTGTTTTTATTTCTTTTATTTATCCTCTAGCAACTGTTTTTTGGGCTGAAATTCCTTGGTCTCTTTTAATTAGCGGATATGTAGGTATTTTTCTTGTTGCTGCTTATTATACTGCGATGAACACCTTTTGTTCTTCTTTGACGGGGTCAGCATTAGTTGCTTACGTGATGAGTGTAATTTTGAATATTTTTGTATGGTTTGTTGGAATCGGTGTTCAATTGACTGACAATCCTGTGATGCGAAAAGTTCTTGAGCATATTTCATTGAATAGTCATTTGTCTGGTTTTATTGAAGGGAACATTCGTTCCAGTACAATTGTATTTTTTATTTCTGTCATTTTTTTGTTTGGCTTTTTAGCTGAACGTGTTGTTGAATCATCTCGTTGGAGGTAACTATGAGTCGTTTAGCTTCAATTTCTTATTTATTAGCTGCTGTTTGTATTATTGCTTTAGGAGTTTCTCGTTTTTTATTGGGAGGGTTTATTCCTTTCATGTGGATTCCAATAGGTTTGTTTGTTGTGTTTATTGCGTTTTCTATTGTTATTGATCGGCATTTGTATCTTGAATTTTTATCTATGAAAACAACAAAGCATGGAATGAACATGGGGCTTATGCTTTTACTTGCTTTAGTTGCTATTTTTGCCATTAATTTTATCTCTCTTAATAATGAAAAAACGTTTGATGTCACGCCTAACAAGGTGAATTCTTTAGCGGATCAATCAATTAAGGTCACAAAAGAGTTAGGTGAGAATTGTTTTGTTCGATTTTTTTATAAAGAAGGAGCACAAGGGGTTGAACAGAATAAGGCTATTTTTCAACAATTGGTTCGAAAATATTCGGATGTCAATAGTTACATTAAATTAGAGTTTGTGGAAGCCAATAAAAGGCCAGATTTAGCGGAAGAGTATGGGGTTAATCAAGGTGCCGGAATCGTTTTTATTGACTTCAAAGGGAAACGTGCGCGGATTGATCGAATTACAGAGCAAGAAGTGACTCAGGCTTTATTAAAAGTTACTAAAGATAAGGAAAATAAAGTTTATTTTTTAACCGGCCATGGAGAGTTAAAGCTTGATGATCAAGAATCTGTTCAAGGATTGCATCAATTAAAAAACATGCTTGAAGGAAATCGTTATACGGTTGAATCTTTAAATTTACTTGAACAAAATCAAGTTCCTGAAGATGCAGATGTTTTAGTGATTGCAGGAGCAGTTCAACAAATTTTAGATCCAGAATTAACTGCAATTAAAAGTTTTCTCCAAAAAGGAGGGAACTTATTTATTGGGATAGAACAAAGTTCTCAATCCAATATGGATGAATTGTTAAGTTTATTGGGAGTTCAATTAGAAAATAACTTTATAGTTACTAATTTTAGTTTGATTGGTTTTATTTCTGAAGTGTTTGGACAAAAATTTTCATCAGCCCATAAGGCCACTCAAGTTTTTAAAGATGGCGTCACTGTTTTCCGATTGCCAACATCTTTGAAAAAAAGAGAAGGCACTTCTTTTCAAGTGGAAGAAATCGTTGGTGTTCCAGATAGCATGCAGAATAAACCAATTGCTTTTAAAGATAAAACATTAAAGGGAGATCGACAAAACGGTCCTTTTTCTTTGGTGATGTCTGTATCTGGAACGTTATCAAATGAAGCTCAAGGTGAAAATCAAGTTGCGCCTAAAGAATTTAAAGCCATTATTGCTGGAGATAGTGAGTTTTTTGGGAATCAGTTATTGTTTAGAAATTTAAATAGAGACTTATTTCTTAATTCATTAGGCTATTTGGTTGGAGATGAAGCGGCTATAACAATTGCTCCACGATCACCGGTTTCAACTCAGATTAGTATGGATCGAAATGCGTTTATTATTTATTATGTTATTGCGATTTTACTTCCCATTCTTCTTTTGACAGGGAGTGCTGTTCAGTGGTTTAGGAGGAGGCATGCATGATGAAAAATAAAGGGACAATTGTATTTGCTCTTGTTGTTGGCTTGCTTGTTATTTATGCTTATTTTTTTGAATACAAAAAAAGTCTTGAAGATGAAAAAAACACTGAACAACAGGCTCTTCTTATTGCTACTGAGGCAAAAAATGTTTCAGAAGTAGAAATCAAAATTCAAGAGAAGGTGGTTCATCTTTCAAAGATTGAAGATCGATGGCAACTTCTTGAACCCGTCAATGATTTGGCTGATCAGGCTGTTGTTGAGACTTTCGTGAATGAAATGGTTGATGAAAAAAGAAAGTTAATTGTTGCTGAAGGATCTGATATCAATTTAGAGGTTTTTGGTCTTCAGAATCCACGAGGGTCTATCGTTGTTAGGACGACAGATGGACAAGCTCGAGAATTTGAAATTTCAACAATAAAGAATTTTGAGAATGATTATTATCTCAAGAAAAGAGGAGCTTCAGAAGTTCTTTTGGTTTCATCGGCTTGGGATCGTTTTCTTAATAAAACGGTAAAAGAGTTCAGAGATAAAAAAATATTTAGAGGTGATAACGAAAAAGTTAAATCATTGACCGTTTCTCAATTTAAGCCTCAAAAGAAAACCTTTCACTTTGTCCGCGATAAAGAGGGGAATCATTGGCTGTTAAAAGGGCAAGAGTCTATTAAGTTGAATGATTCTCAAGTTGATCAATTAGTTTCTTCGATTCAAGATTTAAGAGCGGATGATTTTGTTAGTGAAAACAAAACAAATTTACGAGAATTTGGCCTTAATCAACCGATAGGTGAAGTTCATTGGATTTCCGAAGAGGATAAAAAGTGGAATTTTCAATTTGGACAAAAAAAGGAGAAAGACACAGAGAAATTTTTTGTTGTCTCTAATCATCAGGATTTTGTTTATCAAATTTCAGAACACAGTTATAAAAGTATATTTGATAAATCTTTAGATGATTTTCGAGACAAATCAGAACCTTTTAATTTTGATGTTTCTATGGTTAATGAAATTAAAACTTCTGGTCAAATTGGAGATTATCATTTGCTTAAAGATAATGATGTATGGGTTAATGTGAGTAAGCAAAAGAGTGATCATTTGGTTGTCCCAGATGAGGTCAGTAAGCTTATCAATAACATAAAAAATCTACGAGTTGCTGAGTTCAAGGGAAAGAGTTCAGGAAAAGGATTGATCCCTCCTGAAAATACAGTGAAGTTCTTTGATGATAAGAGTGGTGAACTGTTTGAAATCAATTGGGGTGAGACTTTAAGTCAAAAGAAAGATAAGCAAGGAGAGGCTGACGTAGAGCTTCGTTGGGTTAGAACAAGTCGAGTTAAAGAGTCTCTTTTGCTTGAAAATGAAACTATAAAAAATCTTCCTTTTTCGAAATTACTTAAAGAACCAGATAAGAAAGAGAAGGAGGGGGTGAGTGAATCACAAAATGATCCAAATCAATTTGAAAAAGGTGATTCAGAGGATAAAATTGAAAATTCAGAAAATATTGAAAATTCAGAGAATCCAGAAAACTTTAATACAGATGATGAATAACATCACGATCATAATTAATTATTTATTTTTGAAACGGGGTAGCTAGGATGGCTGCCTTTACTGAGTTTGAGTCTTGGTCTCCAACACGAGTTGATCTGGCTGGAGGCACATTGGATTTGTGGCCTCTTTATCTTTTTTTGGGGGATTGTAAAACAATTAATGTCGCAATTGATATTGGTACAAAAGCTAAATTAAGAGTTTTTAAAAGAGATAAAATTAGTTTGTTTTCGAAGGATCTTCAATTTCAACAAAGTTTTTGTGATCTTTCTGAGTTGTTAAATTTCGGTGATAAAAAACTGGATTTGTTTAAATCGATTTTTCGATTTTTGCATCCGCCTTCAGGATTTGAATTAGAAACGGATTCATCCAGTCCTATTGGA
Organism: uncultured Bdellovibrionales bacterium; assembly: GCA_964390785.1. Classification (GTDB taxonomy): domain Bacteria; phylum Bdellovibrionota; class Bdellovibrionia; order Bdellovibrionales; family CAYMLA01; genus CAYMLA01. Next base: position 5,672 of record CAYMLA010000167.1, read on the forward strand.
GGAGGGTTGGGGGCGAGCTCTTCTTTGCTTGTTAGCGTTTTAAAAGTTTTAACTCAAGCTTGTTGTAAGAATTGGAGTGCATCTCAACTGATTCAGATTGCTTCAAATTTAGAGGCTCAATGTTTAAGAACTCCTACAGGAACCCAAGATTATGTTCCTGCTCTTATGGGTGGCTGTCATATGATTAATTACTCTGTTCAAGGCATGACAATTCATCCTTTATCTATCGATTTAAAAGAATTAGAGAAGCACCTTCTTTTGGTTTATACGGGGCGTTCTCATCATTCTGGATTAAATAATTGGTCTGTTATGCAAAATGTTATTTCAGGTGATCAAAAGACGTTGAATGCATTGGAAGAGCTAAGAGAGATTTCAGACAATGTATATAAAGTGATTAAACAAAAAAATTGGGAGCAAATGCCTCCTTTGATGATTCAAGAGACCAGTGCGCGTAAAAAGCTT
>CAYMLA010000168.1:0-6110 GCA_964390785.1 uncultured Bdellovibrionales bacterium
TCGCCAACCTATCAGGGTGCCACGCTACAATTCCTTCCGCTTCTCCTTCCTCTATCCGAGCGATCATGTCATTGAAAATATCTCTGCCCGGCTCTTTGGCTGTTTTGCTCTCTACAAATTCGCGAACGATATTCAATCCCTCTTTCTTCGCATACTCCTGCAATTCAAAGAGCTGGGCTTCGATAGACAAAACTTGTCGCTCTGGTTCATCCGTGGACTTACGAGCATAGAGGAAGAACTTTTTGGTTTGATTCATGTTACTCATATTGCAAAGTTAGCTTTTGGACAATCGAAATTAAAAATCGCTTTATATCGCTCGCTAGAGCGAACAAAAAGATTGGTGGCAAAACTTTTGTTTTGCTTTGAGCCTTGCTCAAACGAACCCACACCTGCGCGACCGCGCGCTTTGCCTGACTCTGAAAAAACCGTGGCGCGTAGCGCAAAAATGGCATTCCGTGTCGCTTGGCGACACGCTCGCTCCTGCCGTTTCGGGCAAAAGTGAAAATTGGCGGTGTTTTCTGGACGAAGTTCGAACATTGTATGAGCAAAATCCGCAGGATTTTGATTGACTTCGCACGCGCGGAGCGTGTGGTGACTCTTTCCCAAATCGTACGCTCGGATTGCGTGGTGAAGCGAACAATGCGCGCCTCGCGCTCCTTCCAGTCGCGAACCAAAACCAAAAATTTCCTTACCGATCCATTTTCGGCGGGGGGTGTGGGGGGAGCCGCTAAAAAAATGAAAGGAAATTTTATGGTTTTGTTTCCGCCGCTTCATATTTACCATTAAGTTATTTTTTGCTATCATTGTAATAAGTTAGGTAATCACTCAACACCATTACTCTAATTATAGTAATATATTACAATGTCCGCAAGCAAAAAATCAACCATTGCAAATAACATCAAGAAATACCGACAAAAGCTCGGTGTTTCTCAAGACAGGCTCTCCAAAATGGCGGATGTTACCTACAACACTATTATCAAGATAGAATCGGGTGGTAGTCAGAACCCGACCATTGATACCCTTTCAAAAATAGCTAAGGCACTCGGTGTTGGTGTGGATGATTTGATTAAATAATTATGAAAAACTACCTATAGATCATCACCAATATCTCTATGCCAAACATCTGTAAAGTTGGAATAACGAGCGATGTTGAAAAACGCCTCAGAGATTTGAATAAGACATCAACTCCAACACGCTTTCAAATTTACGAAAAGTTTGACTTAAAAAATGCCGAGATTTTGGAACAAAAAATATTACAGCATTTTGCAAAACAGAGAATCAATCGAAAGCGTGAATTTTTGGAAGTTCATCCTGAGCGAGTATGCGATTTTATTTTCGACAATAAACACATTGCCCCTGAAAATGAATCGGAGGTTAAGGGTAAATTTGCAAAAATTGGCATAAAGCAAGGTGATATTCTGAAATTTAAAGAGGGCGATGAAATACATCAAAATATAGTCGCGACTGTTGGTAAGGGAAATTCTATTATTTATCGTGGTGGAAAAACCTCACTTTCAAAATCTGCTCAAAAAGTTTTGAAAGATAATTTTGATAAGGAGTGGAAAGCTGTTCAAGGGACGATTTTTTGGACATTTAAAGGGAAAACTATCCGTGAGTTAATGGATGAAAACAATTTATAAACATGGGAAAGATTAAAGACATTCCAAAAATTGATAGGCCACGAGAAAGATTTCTCAAAAAAGGCCCAGAAGCACTTTCAAAAAGTGATCTTTTAGCGATTTTGCTTGGAAGTGGAATTAAAGGAACAAATGTTCAACAGTTGTCACAACAGATCATCAAAAAATTTGGTAAAGACTTTTTAAATATCACAGTTGATGATTTACAAAAAATCTCTGGAATCGGACAAGCAAAAGCACTACAAATTGCATCAGCAATTTCTTTAGTAAAAAGATTTTATGCAGATGATCAGACAAACGAAATAAGAATCAGTAATTCTCAAGATGTTATCTCTTTAACTTACGATTTGAGAGATAAGAAAAAAGAACATCTTGTTTGTCTGTATCTCAATGCAAGAAATGTTTTGCTAAAAAAAGAGATTATTAGCGTTGGGCTTCTTGATAAAACATTACTACATCCAAGAGAGATTTTTTATCCAGCGACAGAACTAAACGCCGCAAGCGTGATCCTCGTACACAATCATCCGTCTGGTGATTCAACACCGAGCGAGAAAGATGTTGAGATTGTTGAAAAAATCGCACAAGCAGGAGAAATAATGGGAATTTCTGTCATTGATTTTGTCATTATTTCAGAAAAGGGAGACTACAGTTTTTACGAGAAGTTGAAAAGCCAAAATAGAGGTTTTGATTATGTTGCGGACGGAGTACAAGGAACACTTTTTGACTTGTTAGAAATTGAAAAACCAACATATGGAATTAGTGCAGAGAAAATTCAAGAAACATACTTTCATATTCCACAAGTCAAAGAAAACCATTTTCAATTACACAATCGTCGATATATTGGAAATAAATATAAATTAATAGAGTGGATTTTTTCAATCTTAGATAAGGAATGTAATGGAAAATCATTTGCAGATATTTTTGCGGGTACTGGCGTTGTAGCGGCGGTTGCGAGCAAACACTTCGATGAGGTTATATTGAATGATTTTCTTTTCTCAAACCATGCAATATATCAAGCGTTCTTTGATACAGGCGCTTGGAATGAAGATAAAATTATTAACATTATAAAAAACTATAACAACATTAACGGCGAAGACTTAGATGAAAATTATTTTTCAATAAACTTCGGCGGAAAATTTTTCTCAAAAGATTCTGCAAAAATAATCGGATTTGTTAGAGAAAACATCGAAGAAAACAAAAAAAATCTTACGGAGCGAGAATATCACATGCTTATATCCTCACTTCTTTATTCTGTAGATAAAATCGCTAACACAGTCGGGCATTATGACGCATATTTCAAAAAGGAATCTGTTGAAGACAAATTTTTTATGCGACCCATTGATCCGATTGAAGTAAAATCAGCGTCGATATTTAGAGAAGATGCAAATTCTTTGGCAAAGAGAATACAAACAGATATTGTTTATATTGATCCTCCTTATAATTCAAGACAATACAGCAGGTTCTACCACGTTCTTGAAACACTCACGAAATGGGATAAGCCAAAGTTGCACGGCGTAGCATTAAAACCTGAACCAGAAAATATGAGCGACTACTGTCGAGTAAGTGCGAAAGATAGATTTACTGAATTAGTAAACGATATAAACGCAAAATATTTGGTTGTATCATATAACAATACATATGATTCAAAAAGCAATTCATCAAAGAATAAAATTACACTTGAGGAAATAAAAAATGTTTTAACCAAGCGAGGAAAAACAAAAATCTTTGAAAAAGATTACCGACACTTTAACGCTGGAAATACTGACTTCAACAACCATAAAGAATATTTGTTTGTAACCTATGTCAACCATGAATAAAAAAATTAAAAGATCACCTCTGTTTTATGTAGGTGATAAGTATCGCCTAATGAAACAGTTGGTAGATTTATTTCCGAGGGAAATAAATAATTTTTATGAACCTTTTGTCGGAGGTGGTACTGTTTTTTTGAATGTAGAAGCAAAAAAATACTTTTTGAATGATATAGACAAACACCTTGTAAACATACACAAGTTTTTAATATCAAATGCTAAAGAGCCAGAGAAGTTTTTTGAAGATGTTGAGAAAGTTATTCGCAAATATAAACTATCTCATTCTTATAAAAATGACATTGTACCTGACTCTCTAAAAAAAGAGTTTAAAAAAACTTACTACGCAAGATTCAACAAAGAGGGCTACGAAAAACTTAGAGTACACGTTAATAAAAATAAGAAAAACGATCCCCTTATTCTGTATATCTTGCTGATATACGGATTCAATAGGATGTTGCGATTTAATGGTGGCGGTAAATTCAATTTACCTGTTGGAAATGTCGATTTTAATAAAAATGTTGTAATTGCGTTAAATAACTACTTTGAATTTATACAGAATAAAAAAATAAAATTTACTTCACAAGATTTTAGAAAATTCTTTGAAAAGAGAGCATACGAAAAAGGAGATTTTGTTTATTTTGACCCCCCGTATCTAATTGCTTCGAGCGAATACAATAAGTTGTGGGGTGAGGATGAGGAAATTAACCTGTTGAATCTGATTGATGAGTTGAACAAAAAAGGCGTTAAATTTGCCCTTTCCAATGTTACACACTACAACGGAAGCAAAAACAATTTATTGATTAAGTGGATGAAAAAATATAAAGTCCACAACATCAAAAGTAATTACATTAGTTATCACAACAATAGTAAAAAGAAAATTAAAGAAGTTTTGATAACAAATTATTAATATGAAGCAACATCAACCAAAATATAAACCACTGCTGTTTACTACAACAATGCGCAACCCAAAAAGACTAAAGGGTATATTGAATGTACTCAAACGTTTTGATGGGGAGAATTTAACAAACAATCTCGCAACAACAATTATGGGTGAGCTGATTAGGTATGGACTCTATCGCCCAACGAGAGGAGTTACTGAAAGTATAGAGCAAAAATGGGGATCTAAAAGAATTACGGACACTTCACAAATTGGAGTTGAGTTACTTTCTGATTCAGAAGTTAGCCAACTTCTTGAAAGAAATCCACAAAAACACAAAGAAGCAGGTTTTGAAGCTGGTTGGCCGTCGCGCTTTGCTACGGTATTTGATTTAGCTAAAGAGTTAGGTTTTGTGTATTACAAACAAGGAGAAAATATCGAGTTTTCAGAAATCGGCAACCTCCTTGCGGACTCAATAGAAATTACTACTAAGGATAATTTAATTGGTTTGAATGATGTACACCCTGAATTCGAACAACACGCTTTTCTTAATGCCCTTGCGAAGTACCAACGCAAAAACCCTTTTGTTCGTGTTCTAAACGATAATGTTCCACTAATCTTGCTTTTGGAAGTTATACAGAAGTTAAAGGATGATCCTGAGTTATCGGATGCAGGTATATCAAAACTGGAGTTACCATTTGTCGCTTTTTGGAAAGATAATGATTCAGAAGCACTCTACCAGTTTATTAAAGCATTTCGTGAACGACATGGCCTTAATCCAAGCCTTGAAGCAATCGTTGACGCCTGTGTTGACGATATTATGGAGGGTGAGTACAAGAAATTTAAACCTAGTTCGCTTACAAGTGATTATGTTGATGAATTCATTCGAAAAATGCGTCTTACTGGTATTTTTTCACTTCGTGGCGCAGGACGTTTTCTTGATATAAACCAAAAAGAAATTGAAAAGGTTCGCTACATACTTGCCACTTATTCTGATTATTCTGAATATACAGATGAACGGGAATATTTTAAATATGTTTCAGCGATAGACGATAATCTTGTATCTGTAGTACCGACAACCGCAGAAGAACAAAATGTTTATCTTGAGAAATGGGTAGATACTTTCTCGTGGGATGAAATTCGAAAAGAAATGATGACATTAGCACAAAAACAAATGTCTAAAAATGACATTCTCAAATATATTGCAGCGCCTGTTCGACTTGAGTTTCTAACTTCCATAGCCATAAAATCAAAATTTCCAGATATTAGGGTTGTTCCAAACTACCCTGTCGACGATGAAGGTTTGCCCACCTCTACTGCTGCAGGTACAAATAATACAGGAGACATAGAATGTTATGAAAATCAGAATGGTGTGTTGGTTGAGGTAACAATGTCGGAAGGACGCACTCAGACAATGATGGAAGTATGGCCTATTAGTAGACATTTGGCAGAATTTGGAAAGAAAGCAGAAAACTCTATGTGTTATTTTGTCGCTCCGAGTATATTTAGCGACTCTGCGAAGCAGATAGATTATGTAAAGAAAACAGAAAATCTTTTCATTACTCCTAAAACAATTGAGGGGTTTTTGGAACATCTAGAAAGTAGTGCAATTTTGTATAGCGAACAATGATAGTAACTTATGAGAAATGTAGATGATCAAATTCGTATCTCAGATGAAGCAATATGTAAACTTATTGATAACTTTGGCGCAGATGAAAGAGGTTTTCTGTCGCAAGGTATTTTAGATAAACTGAGAACTTTCGTGGAGGCAGTTTCGGTTAAGGCTAC
>CAYMLA010000169.1:0-6096 GCA_964390785.1 uncultured Bdellovibrionales bacterium
TGGCAACATTGTCGATCAAACTGGCTTAGAATTTGTTGCAAAATAGCCACTAATTAATCTGTTCACTATTGATTAAATCCCTTAACCCCAAAAGAGCTTGTTTGTTATAGGGCTGCCCCATAACGTGGACGATGTGTTGATAAGATTCAAAAACATCTTTTGGATGCTTATTAGAAGATGTTTTAATGGCTAATTCACAAAACTGCGTGGCCAGCGCAACAATCTTTGCTAACGGATTCATGCGCAAATCACGCAACCTTCGAGGGTATCCTTGACCAATAGCATTTTCATGATGCTCACATGCAATAGAACATATATCATCGGGAACAATTCCAATTGATTGCAAAATCTTCATTCCTCGAAAAGGATGAGTTTCATAAAGAACCGTTTCATCATAACTCATTTCTGCACGAGGCTTTTCAATAAGCTCTGTTGGAAGTTCTCGTAATCCAATTTCAGCCAACATTCCTCCAAGAGCCAGTTTTTCTAACGTCGTTTTTGAAGTCCAGCCCATCGACTTAGCAATCATGACTGAAAATAAACTCACAGCTATGGAAAAATCAAGCATGCTCGATGACGATTTTTGAAGTTGAGCAAGAAGTTCTCGAATTCCAACTTTTGTCTCAACTAAAGTCAAAGTTGATTCGATGATCTTCTTGGCATGATTATAAGCCTCTTTATTAGGGCCTAAACAATCGAGCTGCTTGTAAACACTCGCAAGAGCGTTTCTCAAAAAAATAGCTTTTTGTTCCACCCCAATCTCTTCTCTTGCCATAACTATACCGGCAATGGAGACGTTTTTTATGACTAATAAATCATATTCAGTTTTTTTAACAAATAAACTTTCAAGCTTCGCTTTTTTAAATGTTGTTAATGACTCGATCTGAGCTTTATCTCCAGCCTTAGCCACTCGAACATATTTATTGGCAGCCAAACGAACAAAAACATCAACAACCAAATCTAAACCATAGATAAAATCAGAAACAGAAATTTCAATCATTTGATTGTCTTGTAAATCAAGCTGTTTAGACATATAAAGCAAACCTCCCAATCTCTATCTTAATCGATTGAAAATATTTGGCAAATTTTAACTTCCTTGAATTATTGTTGCAAAGAGTTAGATGCTACCCATTATCCTCCAACTACTTAATTTTACAGATTTTTCCATTCTTCCCTGAACTGTTATTGAGTTTTACTTTGAAAAACTAATCATTCGAGTTATAGTTTTTACTTTGAAATTTTATTATTTAAATCAATAATTAGTGGCTGTTTTACAGCCGCCACTAATTAATCCGTGACTATTGCAACTTTCTTTTTTGCAGAAGCCACTAACGAGTGAGGTCTAGTATGTTTTTATTTAAAGTTGTTTTTATTTCTATCTGCTTTTGGTCTTTAATTTCTTGCTCGACCAATCCACACAAGGCAAAAAAAATTGATACTGAACTTGAAAAATCATCTCAGGTGCATGGGGGTCAAAACTTAGGAATTAAAAATGGTAATTTGATTGTGCAAAAAAAGACTCTTATGAGTGAAGAACTCAGAGCCCTACAAAATGAAGTCTATGAATCGGAAGATCGAGTTTATGGAAATCGAAAATATGGTTCAAAAGGACTGTATGGAGTTTTAAAAGAATGCCGAACAAACATTTCTGACCCTAAAAATGGAGGAGATGGAAAATTAAAGTGGATTGAACCCATTGATCGCGTCACTGACAAAGAAGAAGAATACGAAATTGGAATTGACGAAAAAGATAAAATTGTCGCTGTCAGTGAAGAATTTTTAAAAGATCGCATTGCACGTTTTCGTCAATATAAAATGATTCTTCAAAAAAGAGAAGACGAATACAATGAAAAAATTGACATTTGCAAAGCTCAATTAAAAGAACAAAAATTTGAAAAAACCAAGCAATCCACAGAACCCAAAAAGGAAAAAGAAGACACTGATACAAATAACTGATAAACATTGTATTTATTATTCTGGAATCAAAACACAATGCTTATTCTGGAAGAAAAAAGTTAATGCTTGCAATGAAGATTTAACCCTTGAAGTAAAACAAAACAATAAAAATCAATACAGATTTTGTTTAATAGCAAGCTCATCTGGCTTTAAAAGTGATGACTCTCTTCGAGATCTTAAAGTCAGTGAGATTCTTAACTCATCTGTTTATCCAACTTTTTCTTTTGAAACAAATTTTTCTTCTAAAAAAGAGTTGTTATGCTTCATAAATTCGCGATCTGGATCTTTTAAAGGAACTCTTTTAATGATGAACCAAAAACATTGTCTTGCTTTTGACTGTCAATTCGATAATAGTCAATCCGATTATTTTCTTAAAGGTGAAATTCAAGTTTCTTTTGATTCTATCGGAATAAAAAGACCTCGATTTTTAGCTGGAATTGCTTCAATGGCAGCTAAAAAAATAAACATTGGATTTCATTTTAAAGTGAATCAAATAAAAAACTTTAACTTTGACGATTTTTTTGTTAGCTAGTATTTTAAAAACGTTTGAAAAAGTTGGCTATTAGCTGTTTTGCAGCTTGCCTAGTGGCTGATGACAGTTGGCTGTTTTGCAGCAGCCACTTGGAGTGTATATGATTACTGAACTAACCCCCACCGCTTGGGTACATAATCTTGATCCTTTTGCTCTCTCTTTTGGTGATGGATGGGGAATACGATGGTATGGACTCGCTTACTTTGCCTGTTTTGTCATCACTTATTTAATCATCCAAAAGCTTATTTTAAAAGGCAATACCCAAATAAAATTAGCTTTTCTTCCTGATTTTGCCACCTATGCCGCTCTTGGAACATTAATTGGTGGCCGACTTGGGTATGTTGTTTTTTACAGTCCCGAATTACTTCTTGATTTTCGAACTCATCTTCCGTTTTGGGGGGTGCTAGCCATCAATGAAGGCGGAATGGCTAGCCATGGAGGAATGATTGGAATTACTGTAGCTTGTCTTCTTTTTGCAAAAAAACATAAAATTGATGCTTTTCATTTAGGAGATTTTTGTGCCTTTGGAGCAACCATTGGAATTTTCTTCGGACGTATTGCTAATTTTATCAATGCTGAATTGGTAGGAAGAGCTGTTCAAAGTTATATTCCTTGGGCTGTAAAATTTCCTCAAGACATTCACTATTGGCCTCGAGATCCAGATGGTTTTTTTAAACTCAAAGAACTCACTCCACTTGTCGTCGAACATTTTAAAATTGACTCCGAAAAATGGAATCGCTGGCTTGAACAAATGAATTTTGATTCTCATTCTCGTGAATATGTTTACAACACCCTTGAACAAATTGTAACCAGCATCCAATCCAATAATGAAGCTGTTCGTTCTGCGCTAGCTCCTTACTTAATCTCACGCCATCCTTCACAAATCTATGCCGCTCTTCTTGAAGGACTTTTTTTGTTTATTATTCTTCTGGTTGTTTGGATGAAGCCAAGAAAACCAGGAATAATCACTGGCATTTTTCTTGTTGGCTATGCCATAGTCAGGATTTTCAATGAACAATTTAGAATGCCTGATGCTCATATCGGTTATCAATTGTTTGATCTCACACGGGGGCAATGGTTAAGCATTGGCCTGCTTTTTATTTCTTTAATTGTTCTCTATTATTTATCCAGAAGACAAGCTCCAAAATTAGTAGGATGGTTTTCAATATCTAAACCAAATCCTTAAAAAACAAACAACAAAATGAAAATGAAAATACTTAACTTATTGATTTTATCAAGGGTCTCAAATAAAAATGGAAAAAATTAAAAGCATCCGAAACATAGCCATAATTGCTCACGTTGATCACGGTAAAACAACTCTTGTTGATCATATTTTACAACAAACAGGAAGTTTTAAAACTCATAAAGTCATGACTGAACGATGCATGGACAGCATGGATCTTGAACGAGAACGAGGAATCACAATCGCTTCTAAGAATGCCTCTTTTCACTATCAAGGAGTCAAAGTCAATATTGTTGATACTCCTGGACATAGTGATTTTGGTGGTGAAGTCGAAAGAATTTTAGACATGGTTGATGGGGCTATTTTGCTTGTTGATGCTAGTGAAGGCCCCCTTCCTCAAACACGATTTGTTTTAAAAAAAGCCTTAGAAAAAAACTTAAAAATTTTAGTTTGTATTAATAAAATTGATCGCTCAGACGCTCGCATTCAAGAGGTTGTTAACGAAGTTTTTGATTTGTTCATTGACCTTGAAGCCTCTGATGAACAGGTCCAATTTGATTTTCTCTATACGATAGGCCGTGATGGAATTGCAAAAGAAAATCTTGATGACCCAACAAAAGATTTAACCCCTTTACTTAATCGCATTATTAACTATTTTCCGCCACCGAAAGTGCTTCCTGATTCATCACTTCAGCTTCTTGTTTCAAATATTTTATACAACGACTTTGTTGGACGACTGGCCATTGGTAGAATCCATTCAGGATCAATCTCTGTTGGGCAGGACGTTTTATGCATACAAAGCAATAAAGAAACCCCTTTTAAAGTTGTCGCTCTTTACGCCTTCAAAGCAGATCATCAAGAACAAGTTAAATCACTCAGCGCTGGTGATATTGCTGTTATTGCTGGATTTGAAAATGTTTATATCGGAGACACCATCACCTCCATCGAACAACCTAAAGCTTTACCACGCACAAAAGTTGAAGAACCTACAGTGAGCATTATTGTTTCAATCAATGACGGCCCTTTTTCTGGAAAAGAGGGCAAATACGTCACCAGTCGTCAACTTAAAGCTCGATTAGAAAAAGAATTAAGACAAAACGTCGCTATCGCCATTGAGCCAACCCCGTCTTATGAAGCATGGAAACTCCTTGGCCGAGGCGAACTACAACTGAGTATCATCATTGAACAGATGAGACGCGAAGGCTATGAACTTCTTGTCAGTCGCCCTGAAGTCATTACAAAAAAGATAAACTCAGAATTATTCGAACCCTTTGAAGAAGCTGTGATTGATGTTGCTGAAGCTTATTCAGGTGCGGTGACTGAAAAACTTGGACTACGAAAAGGGGTATTAACGGAGATGATCAATAAAGGTTCTGGTCGTGTTCGAATGAAATTTGAAATCCCTTCAAGAGGACTCATCGGATATCGATCGGATTTTCTCACCGACACAAGAGGGACTGGCCTCTTGAACACTCAATTTTCTGGTTTTAAGCCTTTTCGAGGTGAATTACCCACTCGTGGCACTGGTGCAATGATTGCCGATAGACAAGGAAAAGCAACGGCCTATTCTTTAAATAACTTGGAGCCCAGAGGACTGCTTTTTATTCGACCAGGAACTCAAGTTTACAAAGGCATGATCATTGGGGAACACAGTAAAGCCAACGATTTAAAAGTCAATGTTTGCCGAGAAAAAAAACTCACTAATGTAAGAGCAAGCGGAACAGATGAAGCCGTCCGCCTCAGTCCGATTAAAGAAATGACATTAGAGAGATCATTAGAATGGATCAAAGACAATGAATTAATTGAAGTAACACCCCTTCAATTTAGAATAAGAGCCCGAAATCTTTAATGTTTTCTCTGACAAAACTCCAAACTGTCAAATGATTCGTCACTTTTCATAAAATTGACAATAAAAAATGAAGCTATTTTGACATTTTTTCTAATTTTTTAAAAATTTGCCCTAAAGGTTTTCGACTTTTGTCCGATAGGAATTTAAATCAAGCAATGAATCATTCAATTCACTGCAAGGATTTCACCCGTTACCTCTAAATCGCGTTTCCTGAAAAAAATTTCGACTTTAATGAAAACATGTTTAACTTTTGCACCATTTTTAGGGGGCCACTATGAAATCATTATTCGCATTAATTCTTGCCACTTCTTTTTTAACCGCTTCAGTTCAATCAAACGCTTTTTTAAATCAATCACTTGAAAAAGATCTTGTCTGTCATTTACCTGATAACTATGAACACAACAAAATTCTTTATGTCGAACTTAAGATCACACAAACTGAAGACACACTTGAAACCTTTGGCGTATTTGTTCCTCATCCCGAGGAAGAGTATTATTATTCTCCTCTCGTAATTGATAAAAAACCCAAAATTGCTCTGGTCAACAGCAAGAAGATAACAGTATTTTCAGTTGCCGA
>CAYMLA010000170.1:0-6076 GCA_964390785.1 uncultured Bdellovibrionales bacterium
CGCGTCGGGTTTCAATTTGAGACATTAGACCCCGTTCAGGTAAGAATGATTCGATATTTTGTTGGAAGAAGAAGATGATTATTTTTCAGTAGCTTCGATCTTGTTTATTGCTAATGATAATCGACTTATTTTTCTTGAGGCTGTGTTTTTATGAAAAATATGTTTTTTAACAGCTTTTCCTATTGCACTTGCATATTGAATAAAGAGTTGATGTGCAGATTCTTTATCACTGAGTTCAATAGCTGATTTAAGTTTTTTTTCAAAAGTTCGTACAGTGTTTTTTCTGCTTTTATTAACAATAGTTTTACTAAGTGTTTGTCTTGCTCTTTTTTCTGCAGACTTATGATTTGCCAACGTAATACCTCCACGAGTAACATGATAAACGAAGCAAATGAATTAACATATTGAAGCTGTTATGGCAAGAGGAGAACGACAAAGAGTGAAAAAAATGTCAAAAGAAACCGAAAAAAATGAAAATAAACTGCATTTTCAAGTGTTTCGTAATGCTTCGGTTATGGCAGCGGGAACTTTTTTAAGCCGAATTTTAGGATTTGTCCGTGAAGCTGTGTTGGCCTCTTTATTTGATCGTTATACAACAGATGTCTTTTATGCGGCTTTTCGATTGCCTAACTTGTTTAGACGAATTTTAGGTGAAGGGTCTTTGTCTGTTGGCTTTATTCCTGTCTTCGTCGAAGTTCTTGGGTTTGACAAAAAGCACAATAAACAACGTGCTTCATTATTGGTGTCTTCTCTTTTTTCTCTTTTATTTATTGTTTTAATCACTTTGGTGGTATTGGCTTGTTTGTTTATGGAATCGATTTTAGGGTTTGTTGTTGGCGGGCAAGGTTATTTAAGTGAGCCAGGGAAATTTGAATTGACCGTACAAGTTGCTCGTATACTTTTTAGTTTTGTTTTTTTTATCACCTATTTTGCTTTTTTTATGGCTGTTTTGAATTCATTAGGACGGTTTGCTTTGGCCGCTGTCGCACCGTGTCTTTTAAATTTATCTTTAATATTTGGGGCTATTTTTGCTGTTCAGTGGATTGAATTGAATGTTCAAATTCTTGCTGTTGCTGCTTTGCTGGGAGGTTTTTTCCAAGCTCTTTTGCTTGTTCCTCAAGTGTTTCGATTGGGTTACAGACCTCGATTTGTATTGTTTTGGAAAACACCAGAACTTGTAAGGGTTATGAAGACAGTAATACCGGGTATGCTTGGAATGAGTATCGTTCAAATTACGGCATTAATTAATACTCGTTTTGCAAGTGAGCTTGATCAGGGATCGATTTCATGGATGTATTGGGCTGATCGCGTTCTTGAATTACCTTTGTCTTTGTTTGCTGTAAGTTTGGGAACGGCGTTATTGCCAACCTTATCAGGGTATTGGAGCAGAGGGGATTCAGAGGGGATGGCTGAGACAGCTCATAAGTATCTGAAATTAATCTATTTTTTATCAATTCCTGTGGCTGTGGGAATGTTTGTTTTGGCTGAACTCGTTGTTGAAGTTTTATTTGGTCGAGGCTCTTTTTCTCGACATGATGTGATTATGACAACATCAATTCTTCATGTTTATGCTTTTATGTTATTGGTTTCAAGCGGGGTTAGAGTCCTTGTTCCATCTTATTATGCTATTAAAAACACTTGGTTTCCCGCATTTGTCTCTGTGACGTGTTTAGGATTTCATATTGCGATGGCTCCTTTTTTAATGGAGCGTTTTGGCTTAGTTGGTTTGGCTTATTCCTCCTTTCTCGTTGCAGGTTTGAATTTACTTATTTTGATTTTATTTCATCCTTTTTTTATTGGAGTTTTTAATTTTTTGCCTTTAATATTCCATGTCTTTAAGGTTGGATTGGCAACCATTCCTATGGGATTGTTTTTGTTTGTTTACCGTTACAAAGCCGCTTGGGGCGCGACTGGGGGATTTCTTCAAGCCATCAGCTTGATTGGGTGTATTATTATTGCTGGTGGAGTTTTTATTTATTCTGCAAAAATTTTAAGCATTCAAGAGGTTGATGTTTTTTTATCAATTCTGAAAAGAAAAGCGAAAGTCAGTAAATTGTAAAAAGGTTCCTTTTTTCTTTTTTTCAATCAATCTCTGTGGTAATTTACCAAACTTGATTGTTCATATTGGAGTATTTTAAATGGAAGATCTGTTTGTTCCTTCAAGTCAATATCGAGAACTTAAAAACAAATCTCGTCAATTCACATTAGAATGCATTGAGCCACAAGCTCATGAGTTTAATAAAAAAGAACAGTTTAATGTTAAACTTTTACGTAAGATGGGTGATTACGGTTTGTTGGGAATCACCGTGCCTCAGCAATGGGGTGGAGAAGGTTTGGATGCTCTGGCCAGTGTTATTGTTCACGAAGAACTTTCTTATTCTGATCCAAGTTTTTGTTTGGCTTATCTTGCTCATTCTATTCTTTGTTGCAATAACATTGCTGTAAATGCCAATGAAGAGCAAAAAAGTGAATTTTTACCTTTACTTTGTTCTGGAAAGTGGATTGGTGGAATGGCAATGACTGAGCCTGAGCATGGCACAGATGTTTTAAGCATGCAAACAACGGCAATAAATTTTGGAGAGTTCTACGAAATTAGTGGAATTAAGCGATGGATCACTAATGGAGTTTTGGATGACTCGAATGGCGTTGCAGACGTGCTTTATCTTTATGCTAAAACAGGTGAACACAATGGTCGAGTTCAGATTTCAAGTTTTGTTATTAATACAGAAAAAATGGGGTCTTTTAAAGCAGAAAAAATACATGATAAATCGGGAATGAGAGCGGCTAATACAGCTCAATTGTATTTTGATAAGTATCGAGTTCCTGTAAAATATCGGATTGGTGTGGAAGGTTCTTCCCTTCATCATATGATGAGTAATTTGCAGCTTGAGCGACTCACCTTGGCCTCAATTAGTTTAGGAATTGCAAAACGGTGTATTGAAGTTATGGTTCAACACGCAAAAAATCGAAAGGCTTTTGGAAAGGCCATAGGAAGTTTCGGACAAATTCAAAAGTATATCGCTGATAGTTATGCAGAGTTTATGTCCGCTCGAACGTATGTTTATTCTGTGGCTTCTAAGTTAAAAGTGGGTGAAACAAATCAAAGAATAGATTGTGACGCTGTTAAATTATTATCTTCGACGATGGCTAAAAATATCGCTGATCGATCGATTCAAGTCTTAGGTGGTTATGGTTATATCGGAGAGCATGTGGTCGAAAGGCTTTGGAGAGATTCGAAACTTTTAGAAATTGGAGGCGGCACAATTGAAGCTCATCAAAAAAATATTTCTAGGGATTTACTTAAAAAAGTGAATCCTTTATTTGATTAATCTATTTTTGTAAATGATCTTAAACCGAGTTTAAGAGAAAATGAATCAATTGAATTTTTTTAATAAAATTAGATTGGAGTTTATAAGTGTATTTTGAAGGGCCAGAAAAAAAATTTGAAATGGTTGTTAACACTCAAGAAGTGGGTTCTTTATTGGAAAAGCCAGATTGCTATTGGAAAGACCTTGTCGATGTTTCTCGTGCTTCAATTATTTCAGAAATTTCAAATTCTGAGTGCAGAGCCTATCTTTTATCTGAATCGAGTCTATTTGTTTTTAAAAATCGTTTAACAATGATCACTTGCGGAAAGACAACTTTAGTTAAGGCACTAACAAATTTAATTAAGGACATTGGGGTTGACCAGATTTGTTCGTTGTTTTATGAGCGTAAAAACGAACATTTTCCTCACTGGCAGCCATCAAGTTTTTTTGATGATGTTAAACTATTGAAAGAATTTGTTTCCGGTAAAGCATTTCAATTCGGAAAAGAAGATCACTATCTTTACTTGTTTCATATGGATCGAGGCTATGAACCGCCTCAAGATGATATGACTTTAGAAGTTCTTATGTATGGTCTTCAAGGAAGAGCCAAAGAGATTTTTGAATCAAAAACACATTGTCAGTCTTTTATTGGTGAACTTGGAGTTAGAGATATATTTTCTGGGTTTGATGTGGATGAGCATTTTTTTGATCCCCAAGGTTATTCAATGAATGCCATTCGAGGAAAAGATTATTTTACGATTCATGTGACTCCTCAAAAGTTGGGTTCTTATGTTAGTTTTGAAACCAATTTATTGATTGAGGGCAAGGTGGATCAGGTTGTTAAAAAGGTGGCTCAAATTTTTAAACCATCTTCTTTCGACGTTATTTTATTTCATCCACAGTATCTAGAGAATATGAATCTACCCAATTATTATTTACGCTCAACTGTAAAAGAAAGATTATCTTGTGGGTATGAAGTTCTTTTTTCTCATTATTTTGAACCAGAAACACATCCAATCAGAGCCGTTGAATTAAAGGAGATTTTTTAATATGAATCAAAATATGAACATGGATTTATGGGTAGAAGAAACAACACAAGATATAATTTCAGCTCGTTTTAAAGTTTTGGATGTGTTGTTTTCACAAAGGAGTGAGTTTCAAAAAGTAGATATCATTGAGACAGCGGGTTTTGGTCGAATGTTACTTAACGATGGGTTGGTGATGTTGACTGAAAAAGATGAGTTTGTTTATCACGATATGATTTCTCATGTTTCTTTATTTGTTCATCCTCATCCAGAAAAGGTATTGATTATTGGGGGAGGAGACGGAGGAACAGCAAGAGAAGTTTTGAGACATAAAAGTGTAAAAAAATGTGTTATGGTTGAAATCGATGAAGTGGTGGTTGAAGCATGTAAAAAATTTATTCAACAAACATCCTGTTCATTTGATGATCCTCGATTGGAGTTGTTAATTGCTGATGGTGTAGAGTATATGCGAAATTCAAAAGAGGTTTTTGACTTGATTTTAATTGATTCAACAGATCCAATTGGTCCTGCTGCTCCTCTTTTTGGAACTGAATTTTATTCTGACGTTTTTAATAGATTATCTGATGATGGAATTGTTGTTGCCCAGGGTGAAACTCCCTTTTTTCAATCAGCGACACAAAAATCAATGTTGAAAATTTTATCTGGTCTATTTCCTAAAGTTCATATTTATAATTTTTCTAACGTTTCTTATCCTGGTGGTTTGTGGTCGTTTGCTTTTGCTTCAAAAAAATATTGTCCAATTAAGGATTTTGATGCTCAAAAAGTCAAGCAGTGTGGTTTAGATTTTAATTACTATAATAGCCAAGTTCATAAAGCTTGTTTTTGTTTGCCAACTTTTATGTATCGTGAGTTAAAAGAGTTTTTAACTGATTTTTCTACAGACTAAATCGAGATTTAATAATATGTTTAGTCGTTTTCCTTTTTCAGAGTGTTTAGAATTAAATGGTCATCATTTTGCTGTTGATGATGTGATTCAATATCTTGGTGAAATGATCTATGATCAGAGAAAAGAAAAAATTCAAAATGTTCTCGAAAGTAGAACCTATTCAGTCACGGTTGTAATGGAAAATATTTACGATCGAGGAAACGTAAGTGCTGTCATGCGCTCAGCAGAGGCAATGGGTTATCAATCAGTTCATTTAATTCAAGAAAGTGAAGAGTTTAAAACTTCTAATCGCGTCACACAAGGGGCAGATAAATGGTTGGATGTAAATGTTTGGACAAGCAAGATGGCTTGCATCTCAGATTTAAAGTCAAAAGGATATAAAATCTACGCAACAGCATTAGAAAACAGTGTTCCACTTACCGAGGTTGATTGGTCTGAGCCCTCTGCAATTGTCTTAGGCAACGAAAAAGAAGGAATATCTTCAGAGATGAGGAACGCAAGTGATGAGTGTGTTTTGCTTCCAATGCAAGGATTTGTTCAAAGTTATAATATTTCAGTCGCAGCGGCTTTGTTTTTGTATCATATTTATTTAAAGCGAATTGAGAAGTTGGGTTGCCATGGGGATCTGAGTGAAAATGAAAAAAAAATTTTAACGGCTGTTTATTATATTAGATCGTATCCATCCTCTTTTGAAGTTCTATGTGAATTAAGAAAAAAAGGTTTTATGAAAAATTGTTGGTAATTAGTGCCTGTGTATCTCGAATTGCAATGCAACCCTCTATTATATCATAGAGCGGACTTCGTCCGCAGCCTACAGATTTCAGTCTTCAGTTCTC